>QHWF01000337.1 GCA_003222455.1 Acidobacteriota bacterium | reverse complement strand
ACCGGCGCTGCCGTGTACATCGCGCGTGGACGTCGGGCGGCGGTGTAAGTCACCCGTCGTGACGACACGAAACCACGAAGAGTAGGGCTTGTCTGAGTAGGCAACGCCGTAGAACGCAAAGGCCGCGAAGGCCGCAGAGAAATGCACTGCTTTCTTTGCGTCCTTTGCGGCCTCAGCGTGGATCGTGAGATTCGCTCTACGGAGGGAACCCGACGATTTCGTACAACCGCGTATCCTCCGTCATATAAATCGGGCGCAGGTATTCCGTGAAACGTTTGAGGCGGCCGAGAACCTCGCTGCGGTTCTGGGCGTTGTAGCCGTACATGTGGAAGATGGCGTACCGCACGCCTGCCGGCTGCAGGACCTTGAATCCCGCCTCGCTCGGAAACGTGGCGAGCGTCATCACGTGTTCGTAGAAGTCCAGTGGAATGTGATCGCTGTACCCGTTCGCGAGCGGCATCCAGTGCGCAGTCGACGCCAGCATGTACTTGGTGTGCTGATACAGCCCGACCTCCGGATAGTAGAACGGCATCTCGATGACCGGGGCGCGTGGCAGGACCGCCAGCACTTGATACACCGGGTTGACCGGCGTGGCGCCCGGAATGTGGAGCGGCACGACGAGCTCCGCGGCTGCAACCACCATGATGACGGCACCGGCAGCGGCCGCAGATCGGGAGCGCTGGAGCACTCTGGCAACCGCGGCGCCAGCCAGGACCGAGAGGCCGAGTGCCACGATGATCCCCAGGCGCGCGGGTGCGCGCAACCATCCGAACATCGGCAGCACGCGGTATAGCAAGGCATAAAGACCGGCGTCCGGACCAAACGAGGCCCAGAATGCCAGGGCGGTGAGCCCGCCGTACAACAGTTTCACCTCACCGAACGGGATGTCCGTCGAGACGAGCGCCGCAAGGCCGGCCACGAGCGCGACGAACCCGGGAAAGAGCACGTCATTCCATTTCGGCAAGTAGTGGAGCATCCATCGATGCGCGTGGCTGCCGCTCGCAAGGTACGCGCTCCAGTTTGCGGAGTACACACGCGCCTCGGCCAGCGATCGGCGGAAACCGCCATCGCGCAGCGACGCATAGGGCAGGAACGGCAGCATGATCAACGCGACGGCGACGCCAGCGGCGATCCCGACTGCCAGCCAGTAGCGGGCATCCTTCCAGCGCCGGCGCACGGCCGCCACGATGATGACGGCGAACCCGACCATCAGCAGGACGAACACGCCGTAGTATCCGCAACTGATCGCCTGTGCGGCCATCACCGTGCCGAGCACGGCACCGCGCGCCGGCGATGGGCGATCGGCGAGCCGGTGAAACGCGAGCATGCTGAATGGCAGCCCGGCCGTCATCAGCAGCTGAATGTGCGCCGTATGCGCGAACAGGTACGGCGAGAAGGCAAAACAAATCGCCGATACGACCGCCGCCCGCCGGTCCGCGGTCAGGTAGCGCGCCAGATAATACATACCCGTCGCGGACAAGACGAACGACAGCAGCACGACGGAGTTATGAGCGGCGTACGGATTGCCGCGAGTGAGCCAGTACGCGGGGATCGCGAGCACGCCCGCCCCGAGGTTGCTCTCGGAGTACGACAGCGTCAGCCGATGGGGATAGAAGATATTGGCGTCGAAGACATGGAGCGGGTCGGTGATCAACGATCGGGCGACCCACGCAACATTCCAGATCGCCATCAGGCCATCGCCGTTGTCGACCCTTCCCACGGTGCCGAGCTTGAAGGCCAGCGGGTAGGTCATCGCCACGGTCAGAAGTCCGCTGACGATGACCACGAGCGTGAGCTCCCGCCAGCCTTTGTCCATCACTTACCGCTTCTGGTTGGCGGGAACCGCCTTGAACCTCATCATGACGCCGAGGTTGCGGTAATCGTTCGAAGACGGATCGAGCAGGTGCGGCGTGAACGCGCCGGTGGAACGCGCCGACAACAGGTATGCATGGCTGTTCAGTCCGCGCTCGCCGGACGCGCCAACGTCGAACGTCACGGCTTTGCCCGGTACCATCGCGATCCGCGATTCAGCGCGACCCATCGAAACGATGAACGTGGTCGGGATATGCGTCTCCGCCGTGATCGTCAGATGGTCAATCGGCCATTCTGAGCGGACAAGGATATCTGCCCGGCCGTCGCCAGCAATCCAGATGCCCTGTTTGTCCGGCGGCTCGACCACCTCGGGAACGTACGCGTGCCGGTCCAGAAAATACAGGAGCACGTCGGAGAACCAGATGTGGGTCCGCGGCGCATCAAGCATGATGGGCAGGTCGTTTGCCATCGTGACCTCGACCGGCGGCCGCCGGGCGAACCCGCGCTCCGTCGCCTCGTACGTGAACTTTGCCGCGACGAACGGGTTCATCAGCATTTTGGCGGTAAACAACGCGCCACCTGCCCAGGCAGCGATCCCGGGCCACGACGAGGCGAGCGGCGGCACCAGAAAGAACAGCGCCGGATACAGACTGAGAAAGTACCGGTTACCCGGTGGTCCTCCTCCTCCGCTCCACGTATACGGGAAGATGAACAGGAGCATCATCGCCGAGCCGACGACGGTCAGAAATATAGCGGCACGCCAGATATCGCGCCGGGCACCGGAACGAAGCCACAGCACGACGGCCACGACGCCGGGAAAGAAATACGGGACGAAACCAAAATGCCGGCCGATGAGAAAGTACTTGAGGTTGCCGCCGAACCGGCCAACCGGGTCGATCCGCTCCCGGCGATCCCAGGTGGCGTCGGGCGCGTCGAACGGAAACTTGCCGTAGAAGATCTTTCGATCCCCGCCCTGATAGTTGAAGTCGCCCGACGTCAGCGCGTTGATCGCGAAGAGCCCGCCGGCGCTCGCCGCCCACACGCCTGCGAGCACGGCGCCTTCCGCAAACCGGCGTCTCGACCAGGCCAGCACGACGGGTGGGACGATCAGCGGCCCGTTGGACAGCTTGGAGTAGGTGACTGCACCAAGCAACACCGCGGCGAGTACGTCACTCGGCCGGCCGGACAGCACGCGATGCTGCCCAGCGGGGGCAACCTCTTTGTAAAGCCACAGAAAGTACGCGAAGAACACGAGCGCGAAGTTGAAGAGATCGGACGTCAGAAACGCGGCCCACACGGGGACGGCGGCCGCGGCCAGGAACGCGAGCGTGAATACGAGCGCGGGAGCAGGCCGGGATTGCGCGGCGAGAAAGAGGTAGCCGCACACGCCGGCGCCGAAGAGCAGCAGCACATGGCTGATCAGAAAGCCGTTCATCCCGAACACCCAGACGAACGGGGCCACAACCGCCGGATAGATCAGCGCCTTCCCGAAATACAGTCGGTCGGTGCGGACATCGGGCAGAGCCGCGACGGTGACGAACGGTGGCGAACCGCGAAACCGGATGCGCAGCCGGTGACCGGTCTTCAAAAAGATGCCTTCCGGTCCGGAGCGATAAATCCCCGTGAATCGATCGAGATCGCGGCGCTCGTAGGTCAGATCGTGGTCGTACGCGAGGCTGAGTGCCATTGCGACATACGTGGCTTCGTCGCCCTTGACGCCGAACGACGTCTTGACGACGTCGATCGTGAGCGCGGCGGCGAGCGACACGATCAGCAGTACCGCAGCGGTGAGCGCACCAGGCCCGGGAGCGGCTCGCAGGACGTGATTCACGGCAGCGTTCCGGCGGTCAGGAACGAGAGATCCGCCCCCGGCACCCCGCGACGCCCGGTTACGCGTGAATGTTCATGCAGCAGCTCGTAGAGCCGTTCCATTTTTCGAACGAACAACCCCACGTCGTACCGGCGCCCGCTGACGCGCGCGGCGGCCGCCAGGCGGGCACGCTCCCCTGGATGATCGATGGCCCAGACGATTCGATCGGCGAGTGCGCCAGGGCTGCGCCTGGGCACGATCACGGCGTCCTCGCCGTCGGTCAGGATGTCGAGCAGGCCGTCGGCGTCGGTCGCGACGATCGGCTTCCCCATCGCCAGCGCTTCGAATGCCGTGAGCGGCGTGCCTTCCCACAGCGAGGGAAAGACGCTGAGATCGAAGGCTGACAGAGTCCGCGCCGCGTCCCGCTGAAACCCGGCGAACCGGAAGCGATCGCCGAGCCCGAGGCGTGCGGCCTGGCGTTCCAGATCGGACCGAAGCGGACCTTCTCCGACCAGCACGAAACGTGTCCCGGGCCGTCGCGCGACGACCTGCTGCGCGGCTTCGACGAGATACGAGTTCCCTTTCGACTCATGGAGTCTGGTGATCGTGCCGACGGCGAAATCGTCAGGTCCGATGCCGAGCTCGCGTCGCGCCGCTGCCGTTTCCTCTCCGCTGTACTGCCGGCTGAATTCGTCGATCGGCACGCCGAGATACACGACTTTGACGAGAGATGGTGGAAGCTTCCGGGCGTGAACGACGAAATCGGCCGTACTGCGTGACACGGCAATGGCAATGTCGGTGAACGGCGCGAGGGCCCTGTCGGCGGCCTTCTGAAACCACGGCGTATCGGTCAGGTTGGCGTGCTCATGGAGGATCGTCGGGAGGCGCCGCATGGCTCCG
This sequence comes from Acidobacteriota bacterium, assembly GCA_003222455.1. GTDB lineage: Bacteria > Acidobacteriota > Vicinamibacteria > Vicinamibacterales > CAVVIG01 > QHWF01. The sequence continues at coordinate 4,932 of QHWF01000337.1, read as the reverse complement.
GCGAGACGCCCGAACGTGGTCGCGCCGTAGCCGTGCATGTGGAGCACGTCAACCTTCCGGCGATCGATCACCTGCAGCAGGCCGCGCAGCGTTCGCGGATCGAACTTCGAGCGTTCGAGGTAGGTGATGTCGATGCCGAGGGCCTCCAGCGGCTCTTCAGAGAGGTCGCGTTTGCGGAGGCTGACGAGCGAGACGCGGAAACGCGCCGGATCGAATCGCGGGATCATCCAGCCGAAGAGACGCTTGACCCCGTGCATCCGGGAGCCCTCCCAGCCGAGGTGATCGCAGACCTGGAGCACGTTCAAGGGCCGATCGCTCATGTCATGGAGAAAAAGGCCGGACGCGCCGGATTATAGTCTGAACAATACGGTGTCATGTCTTTGAGAACTGACCTGAACTGACCTGCTTGACGCGACTGGAGCGTTTTCTTACCATGATGGCCGCTCCTCGTAAACCGCCCCGCGGCCAGGCCCCCAGCCCTGCCGCTAGCGCAAACGACCTACCGGTTGGCGAGGGTTGAGCCGATACGCTGAACTGAGCCCACCCGTAGGTTTCGTCAACGCCAGCAGTAGAGTTGAAGATGCAGAGATATGTATTCGTGTGCGCGCTGCCGCTGGTGCTCGCACTTGCCGCCTGCGAAACGAAGAAAAGTTCCAATCCATTGAGCTCGACGATCGCCGGCCCGATCCCTGGGGTCGAGATCTCGGCGCCGAAGCTGCTCGAACCAAACGGCGCGCGGATCGAGGTCGAGAGCCAGCCGGTGACGCTTTTGATCGAGAACTCCTCGTCGAACGGCCCTCGGCCGCTGACGTACACGATTGAAGTGGCCATCGACGCGGGCTTCACGAACAAAGTGTTCGAGCGTTTAGGGGTCACGCCGGGCGATGGTGGCCGGACGACCCTGCGGCTCCCCGATCATCTGGCCACGGGCCGAAGCTATTACTGGCGGGCGCGCGCCGAGGACGGCGCGAATACCGGACCGTACGCAGCGGCGGCATCGTTCGAGGTGTACACGCAAATCGTGATCGAGGCCCCGGTTGCGCTCGCGCCTGGACCGAATGAGACGGTCAACACGCTGCGGCCGCGGTTCACGTTCGTCAACGCACCGCGCTCGGGTCCGGTCGGAACGATCTCGTATTACATCCAGGTCTCGGACAACGAGGCGTTCGCGCCGGCCTATCCGGTCTTCGGACCCGTTCCCGAACAGCCGAACCAGACCACCGTCGAGTCGCCGCGGGATGGCGAGTACTCGCACTATTACTTCTGGCACGTCCAGGCCTCGGACGGCACGAACAGCGGGCCGTGGTCCGTGACGCGGGCGTTCACCACGCCGGCCCGCCCCGCGCCCGCCCCGCCGGCGCCGGGACCGGGGAACCTTGGCGGCCACATCCCGCCGGGTCCGCCGACTACAGATCGCGCCAGTCAGGTTGTGTTCGGCACCGCGTCAGAATTTCCGCAGCTGACAAGGGTGTTTGGCAGCGACAGCCAGGCGACGAACGCCGCCGAAGAGTTGCTGCGGCGCACGATCTGGCATCTCCACCTCGCAGGATTCGACGCCGGACGCCAGCGGAATCCATCAGGCGCCATCTCGAACGACAAGCTCACCATTTTGATCGGTGGCTCGTGGCACGTGTACGACATCTTCAGCCTTGGGTATGCGGGGAAGGCGACAACCGTGCAGTTCTTCGAGGTTCCGGCGCCAAACCATATACCGGATGGCGGAATTCCAGACTGACGCATCAACTCTCAACGCTCAACTCTCAACGCTCAACAACGGGCGCTGAGAGTTGAGACTTGAGAGTTGAGAGTTGAGTTCGCCTCCCTAGAATCGCACGCGTAGGCCTCCGCCGATGTGAAAGCCGCCCACGTGCAAATCGGCGACGCTCGGCAGATCGACTTTTGCGCCGGCGTAGCGGATGAACACGCCCGCGCCAAACCGTCTTGTGACCATGTAGTTGCCGTCCACCTGAATGTTCGCGCCAACCGCGGTCTTGCTTTCGCTGGCAACGCTCGGCGCAACAGTTTGCGTGCCGGGTGGAACCGACACCGAGGTGATCTCCTGTGTCACGCTGAAAATCGACGGTCCGACGGCCACCGTCACGTCGAACTCGTTCGTGACGGGAAAGAGCCACAAGGCCTGGAGATGGACGGCATGCTCGCCGTGATGGAGCCCCGTTTGTGAGACAGCCACCGTCGCCGGCCGGTTCGTGACGAGCGGGTCCGGAATTAACGCGGTCCCGGTGGCATCGTTGCTCTTGCTGAAATTCGAAAATCCGATCGCCGCCGTCACGGTTCTCCAGACACGGTAGCCGCCGGAGATATCGAACAGTGCCCCGCTGCCGACACTCTCGCTGGTTGTCACCCTCGCCGTCTCGCCGTACAGGGGGAAGGTCTGGTTCACCTCAACAGAGCGCGACGCGGCCTGGGCGCCGACGTTGATATTCACAAAGCCCATGCTCGGCGGCGCAGCCGGCACCTGCGCGCTCGCCTCGGATCCGGCAACAGCCGTAACCGACGCCAGGATCAGGATTCTCGTCGTAATCATCATCGAGACGTGCTCCTCGCGCACCGCAAGTGTCCGGTGCGAAGCAACGCGGCGACACACGCGTCGGCCGCGTCCGCGATGGTAGCACGGGCGCCGAACTCGTCTAGAGAGGCTGTTAACACGGAGGACCGGAGGCCAGGAGGAACAATCCTCTGCGGTAGTTGCCAGGCCACGACGATCAACGCAGAACTCGCGGAACCCGCAGAGCACACCGGTTTTGTTCTGCGAGTTCTGCGGTGTCTGCGTTGAATGTCGTGTCGTGTGGCGGCGTCTAGTCGGACACGCTCGCTAGAAGGGAAACCGCGAGAAGATCGTACTCGAGCTCGATGGATTGAGGAAATGGCTTTGACACTGCCGCCACTGCCAGTTCTCGTACACGTGGGTGAGCTGGCATGTACCCGTCGAGAATCCGAACATGCCATCGACCTTGGACGTCCTGGCGAACCGGCAGGGCGCTCGGAAATCTGCGAACGCCGATTGCGATACGGGGACGGGCAGACGTGAGCTGCGGGCATCATAAAAGGCAATCGAACCCGGGCCCATGGTTGATCGCGCGGAATCGTTGATGAACAGACGGCGATTGTCGCGAATCTCGTTCAACTCCATCTGCTTGTCGTCGGCACAGCTGTCGGTGAAGTTCCGGACGCAGAACTCCGGCGAGCGATCGGAATGGAGAAAATCGTCAATGAAGGTCGTGGAGAGCGTGGTGATTTCGCGAGACGAGTCGTTGACGTGCACGGTGATTTTTCCGGTGACACGATTCTCATGGATCTCCTCCCCGCCGCCCGCGATCGCCACGGTATAACGTTCGATGACGGTGAGTGTCAGATCGAAGGCCGTCGGCGCCGTGACACTCGGCGCGGTCCAGCGGACGCTGGGCCCTGTGCCGCCAAAGCTCCCGCCGGCGGCTGACCACTCGTAGACGAGGTTTGCGGGATTCGTTTCCTGATCCTGAACCACTGCACTGACGGGCACGTCGTCTCTCGCTTCTGCGCGAGGCGGACCGGTGATCGACTGAATGACGGGCGGCGCGTTGGTCGTGGCTTCCGTCCGGAACCTGAAGGTGCCCGACCACGCGCCGGCCGTTCCGGATTGGACCGCGCGTGCGCGCCAGAAGTACCGTCCCCCGGACCGAAGGTCGCGGACAATCTGGAAGCTGGTACGACCATTGCTCCCCTCGGGCACGCCAGTCGCCGTCGTGAAGAGGGCGTCGGCGGGCCCTGTGAGGCCCGACTCGGTTTCGGCCACCTGAAAATCGTAGGTTCGCGCGGCGTTGGCGGTTGTCGCGACGTTGTTGACGGCGAGCACGGGACGGGCCGGTGCGACAGAATCGTCTGCGGGCGACGAAAGCGTGGGTGCGCCGAGACCTGGTGACGGGACGCCTGGCGTGGCGCCGCCGCACGAGAGCAGCAGCAGCGCTGCAGCTGCAGGCGCGAGGGACGGGCGGCCGTTGAGAGGACGCCATGCTGCGAGCATCGTCGTTGGAGTCAAGCATCATATCTCGACCGGTCGATATCAGACTAATGCTGCAGCCTTCTCACGCCGATACCGGTCATGGATTATTCCGGCTCGTTACGACTGGCCCCGACTGCCTCCATGCAGTGTGAGCTCGCTCCCCAGGCGGGCTCGGTGAGGAGAGCGAGAGCCGCTCGTTCAAAGAAATCCAGAGGAGAACCAAATAATGAGGCGTGTGTCGTTTCTATCGGTCGCTCTATGTGTTCTGACCGTCGCGGTCGGGTGCGGTAAACATTCGTCCCCGCCGTCCGCACCGGGCGGCGTCGACGCGTCGCTGGTTGAAGCGACCGCCGAGGGGTCGACATTGAAAGCAAGCGCGCCGACGCTCCGATCGCCGATCAACGGCGTGCAGCTGTCGGCTAATGAGCCGGTGCAGCTCCTCATCGGCAATTCGACGACGCCATTCGCCGTTGTCGCGCTGTCGTACCGTTTCGAGCTGGTGGATGCGGCTGGCGCTGTCGTGGAGAACGTGGTCGTCGAGGGCGGATCCGGCAACACGGTTTATACGGTGACGACGGCGCTCGACGGCGAGCAGACGTATCAGTGGCGCGCACGGGCCGAATACCAGGGCGTGGCCGGCCCGTGGTCGGGCCGCCAGGCGTTCGTGTCGCCGGTGTCCGAGGGATACCTCCGCGGCAACGAGCTCTACGATCCTCTCAACAATGGCAAGACCGTCGGAACAATACACGGTCCCGTGACGTTCATCCCTGGAGTTGGCGCTCGCCTGGACAGCGATTCGAGCTACATCGAGTACGCGCTGCCGGAGACGCTGGTCGCGGGCGAATACTCTGCGCTGGTTTCGGGCCTGGCTGTGATCAGCCGCAATGAAGATCCCAAGTGGCGGGTGCTCACGATGCGGGAAGGATACGCCG
>QHWF01000336.1 GCA_003222455.1 Acidobacteriota bacterium | reverse complement strand
ACGAGGACTTCGGACCCTCGACGGTCTCTGCTGTCGAGGACGAGGCCGGGGCCGCGGCGCTCGAGATCGTCGAGCGTGAGGCGAACGCGGTCGGAATCGACGTCGATGCCGTTGTCGTCGAGGAACGAAAAATGATTGGCCGGCACCAGCCGAAGCAGCCAGAACGGAATCGACACGCGCACGAGTTTGCGCGCGCGCTTGTCGTAGGCGAGCACGCGCAGCGAACCGAGCCGCTGGCCGGGCGCGGCCTCCGCGCGCTCGCGATGCAGGACGGGCTCGTTGCCGGCGGCCATCTCGATCAATGGCTGTTGGCCTGTAAAGCGGGCGCGTTCGCGGGTGAATTCCGCTGCGGCGTTTTCCTGGCCGGTGAATGTCGTGTGGACGTGCCGGTAAATGAAGAACGCGGCACCGCCGACCGCGGCCACGGCCAGCATGCCGACGATGATGACGGCGGCGATCAAGATGGCCGCCCAGGTCGGGATCTTCTTCTGTGCCATACCGTTGTTGACGAAATCTACTTCAGGGTGTTCAACCAGCGCCTCGCTTCGACCACCGCGCCAGGATCGTTGTCGCTCTCGCACAGGTTGACGGCGGTTTGAAACTCACCGCGCGCGGCGGCTCGATTGTTCTTCGCCGCGAGCTTGCCGAGCTCGAGGTGCGTTCGCCCATGCACCCATTTCCGGCCTTCGGCGCTCAGCGATTTGCGCAAGTCGGCTTCGGCGTCCGCGACCCGTCCCAGTGCCGACCGCGCCAGGCCCCGCTTGTAATACCAGAGCGCTTCCTCGCCGAACATTCGTTCGCGGCGATCGCCGTCCATCCGCGCCAGGCCCTCGTTGAGGAACCGCTCGGCGTCCGCCGGCCGGCCGGCCCGTATGAGCGTCGCGCCGGTTTCGAGCCACACGAGGCGATTTCGCGGGTACCGCTCGCGCACGCTCGCCAGCGTCTTCAGGGCGTTGTCGTACTGTCGCTCGCGGTTGTAGATCAGAATCAAGGCGAATTTCGCGTCGTCCTGATTGTCGCCCGGGTATGCCGCGGCCTCCTCGATCATCGCGACGCCGCGTTCCTTGCCGCCGCCGAATCCAACTACGTAGGCCATCCAGCGAACCGGCAGCGACAGCGCCGCCACAAGATAGCGATAGGTGCCGACGATCAGGCCGGCGTCTTTCCGCCGGGGATCGAGTGCGAGCACCTGCTCGTGCTGATCGTAGGCTTCGCGCGCGGCGCGCAACGCGCTCATGGCCGTTCCGTCGACGGTCGCCGCGTACGAGGCGCGAAGGCCGACGGCGGCGCCCAACTGGAAGTGAGCGTCGGCATCGTTCGGACTCTTGTCGAGCCGCTTCCGCGCGAGCGCTATGGCCTGGTCCAGCGCCGCCTTGAACGCCGCGGTGAGCTCGGGGGGTGGCGGCGTCTGAATCGTGCTGGGCTTGCTGACGCGGCCGAGGTAGTCGTCGACGGTCATATTGCCGCGCCGCAGCGTAATGCTCAGCCACAATCCCGTGGCAAGACCGCGATAGGCCGCGGCATCCAGGGGGTCCGCGGCAATGGCTTGTCGGAACGTCGCGATGCCCTCATCATGATCGAGGTTGTAGATGTGGCGAGAGGCCTCCGCGCGTAAGACGTCGGAGCGCGGATTGGCGGCAGCCGCGGCCGCCTGGCATGAGAGCAGAACGGCAACAGCCGTCAGGCGAACGGCGGCAGGCCCGAGCATTCTTCGATCTTACGCCGCATCCCCACGGCTTGCGCCCGTTTGTGCCTTCTGCATACAATCGCACCCTTATAGTAACGAAGCTCCGCCTCGAGCCGGCGAGTGAACACGCATCGGCAATGCGGACCTTCGTTACTAGATCCGCGGCCGCTCTCGCGGCCGCGGCTAAGCCGTGGATGCACAGAAGAATCGACAGGTTCGTCCTCATTCACGCTGTGCAAGCACGGCTGGCCATTAAGGAGTTGGGACGTTGGACAACGTGAGCAGCCACGGGACCACGGCGCACGGTCATGTGCATGAGCCCCCGCACGAACACGCGCACGAGGAGCTCGGGTGGTGGCGAAAATATGTGTTTTCGGTCGATCACAAGGTGATCGGCATCCAGTACGCGATCACCGGCCTCCTGTTCCTCTTGTTCGGCTTCTGCCTGATGATGATCATGCGCTGGCAGCTGGCGTATCCGGGCCGGCCGATTCCGCTCATCGGCCAGTGGCTCGGTCAAGCACGCGCGCCGATGGGCATCATGCTGCCCGAGTTCTACAACCAGCTCGGTGCGATGCACGGCACCATCATGGTGTTCATGGGCGTCGTCCCGCTCGCCGTCGGGGGCTTCGGCAACTTCGTGCTGCCGCTGCAGATTGGCGCACCCGATATGGCCTTCCCGAAGATCAACATGGCGAGCTACTGGGCCTACTTCCTCGGCGGCGTCACCATGCTTCTCAGCTTCTTCCAGCGCGGCGGCGCGGCGCAATCGGGATGGACATCGTATCCGCCGCTCGCCGACATCGCCGACGGTCAGACGGTGTGGCTGATCGGCATGGTCTTCCTGATCACGTCGTCGCTTCTCGGCTCGATCAACTTCATCGTCACGACCGTGCAGCTGCGTGCGAAGGGGTTGAGCTGGATGCGGCTGCCGTTCTTCGTCTGGGCGCAGCTCGTGACGTCGTTCCTGCTGTTGCTGGCGTTCCCGCCGCTCGAGGCTGCCGCGGTACTTCAACTGATGGATCGTCTGGCCGGCACGAGCTTCTTCCTCCCGAGCGGTCTCGTGATCTCCGGTAAACCGCTGGCGGTCGCCGGCGGGGGAAACCCCGTGCTGTGGCAACACCTGTTCTGGTTCCTCGCGCATCCCGAAGTGTACGTGCTCATCCTCCCCGCCATGGGCATCGTCTCGGAGATCATCGCGAACAACACGCGCAAGCCGTTGTGGGGGTACAAGGCGATGGTGTACTCCGTGGTGTTCATCGGATTCATGTCTTTCGTCGTCTGGGCGCACCACATGTTCATGACCGGCATGGGGACGACGATGAGCGCGTTCTTCCAGACGACGACGATGATCATCTCAATCCCGTCGGTCGTCATCCTCACGGCGCTGCTGCTGTCGTTGTGGGGCGCGTCCATCCGTTTCACGACGCCGATGCTCTTCGCGCTGGCGTTTCTGCCGATGTTCGGCATCGGGGGATTGACCGGTCTGCCGCTCGGCCTGGCGCCGTCCGACATCCACCTGCACGACACCTACTACGTGATCGGCCATTTCCATTACGTGGTGGCGCCGGGCACGATCTTCGGCCTGTTCGCGGGCGTGTACTACTGGTTCCCGAAGGCGACCGGCCGGAAGATGAACGATCTCCTCGGAGCGCTGCACTTCTGGACCTCGTTCGTCTGCATCAACCTGGTGTTCATGCCGATGTTCATCGAAGGGCTCGCCGGAATGAACCGGCGGATGTACGACGGCGGCATGCAGTACAAGTACAACGCGTCAGTGCTGCACTGGAACGTCGTGCAGGGCTACGCGTCGTGGGGCCTCGGTCTCGCGCAGATCTTTTTCATCGTCAACTTTTTCATGAGCATCAAATGGGGGAAGGCCGTCGACCGGAATCCGTGGGAAGCCACGACGCTCGAGTGGTCGGCCCCCTCGCCGCCGGGACATGGCAACTTCCTGACCGAGCCGATCGTGTATCGCGGTCCGTACGAGTACAGCGTCCCGGGTGCGGCAAGGGATTTCAGCCCGCAGTTCGAGCCGGAGAAGGCGTAAAGAACCTGCTGGAGAGTCTTCGTGAACATACCGTACACAGTCGAAATCAGGCCCGACACAGGGCTGGCGAACGGCAAGCTGGGAATCTGGCTCTTCCTCGCCTCCGAAGTGATGTTGTTCGGGGCGTTGTTCTCCACGTATATCATCCTGCGCAACGGAGCGGCGGAGTGGCCGCACGGCGAGCTGAGCGTGCCGCTGGGCGCGATCAACACCGTCATCCTCATCAGCTCGTCGGTCACGATGGTGATGGCGTGGGCGTCGCTCAAAATGAACGACTGGGCCAAGCATCGACTGTATCTGATTGCCACGTTCGTGCTGGCGGCGCTGTTTCTGGTGAACAAGTACTTCGAGTACTCGGATCACCTCGCCAAGGGCGAGGGACCGTGGCACAGCACGTTCCTCGCGATCTACTTCACGCTGACCGGTCTGCACGGACTGCACATCGTCGGCGGCATGATTGTGATGGCGTATTTCATCGGTCCTGGTGCGAAGCTGTGGAGAGCGAACGCCGATCAGTTCGCGAACCGCATCGAGTACACCGGTCTGTACTGGCACTTCGTCGATCTGGTGTGGATCTTCCTGTTTCCGGTGTTGTATCTGCTGTGAGGCAGCCCTGAAGGGCTGCGCTCCCGTTACGACACAGTATCTGCTGTGAGGCGGAGGGCTTTGAAAAATTGATCGACGGCCTCTCGTAGCGCAGGCCTTCCGCCTTCGCCAAGGCTTCGGCGGACCCGTAGCTTCAGCGGAGGCTGGTCAGGCCTGCATCGCGGCCGTCGGGCAGCCTTGAAGGACTGCACTACCCGTTACGACACACGGCTGTAGCTTGGAGAAGCGGCATGCATTCGGATCACGGCGACGTCCACGCGAGCGTTCGCAAGTACTTCATGATTGGCGCGGCGTTGCTGATCTTCACCGGCATCACGGTCGCCGCAAATCTCATGCATCTCGCGATTCCCCTCGCGATTACCGTCGCCCTGGCCATTGCGATCACGAAAGCGTCGATGGTCGCGGCGGTGTTCATGCACTTGAGCGACGAGAAGAAGTGGATCTACGGCGCGCTGCTGCTGACCGTCGTGTTCTTCATCGTGCTGATGAGCGTGCCGAGCTTCACGAACATGGATTCGATCGGCAGACACGAGCCAGCCATCGGCGGGGGCGAGCACCCCGCAGGACATTGACCGATGTCGCTCAGAGCTTTTCATCTGTTGTTTATCGCGCTGTCGGTCATCCTCACGGCGTTCTTCGCCGCGTGGGCCGGGGGGCAGTATTGGGTCTTCCAGGACCCGACCTACGCCGTAGCGGGCGTTGGCTCGCTCGCGGCGGGCGTCGGGCTGGTCATCTACGGCGCGAAATTTCAGCGGAAAACGAGGCATCTATGATTCCGCGCACCCGTGCAACGGCCGTAGCGCTGGCGGCGATGCTCTTCGCGACACCGCGGTCGGTGCTCGCGTGTCCGGTGTGCTTCGGTGCGAGCGACGCACCGATGGCAGTCGCCACCAACATGGGCATCATTGCCATGCTCGTCGTGGTCGCCGGCGTGCTCGTCGCGTTTGCGTCGTTCTTCATCTACTTGATGCGGCGGGCAAACATGATTGCGCGCCAGTCGGCTTCGGATAAGGCTGCAGGCTACCTTGACGATGAGGGAACCGTTCAATGCTGAAATTCCTCGGAATGCCGATTCAGGCGTCGGCACACGCCGCCGAGATCGATCAGATGACGGTGCTGGTGCACTGGTTGATGGCCGTGCTCTTCGTGGGTTGGGGTGTCTTTTTCCTCTTCGTGATTTTTCGCTTTCGCAAAGGGGCGAATCCCAGGGCGAGCTATACAGGTGCGAAAGGCAAGATCTCGAAGGGCATCGAAGTGGCTATCGCCGTCATCGAAGGGATCCTGCTCGTGTTCTACGCGATCCCGGCCTGGGCCACGCGCGTGACCCGGTTCCCCTCTGAAAGCGAAGCCGTGGTGGTACGGGTTGTGGGCGAGCAGTTCGCGTGGAACATCCATTATCCGGGGCCCGATGGAAGGTTCGGGCGGACCGATATCAGAAAGGTCACTGCCGACAACCCGCTTGGTCTGGATCGGACCGATCCGAATGCGAAAGACGACGTCACGACGATCAACCAGTTGTACCTGCCAGAGAATCGCCCAGTACTGGTGCATCTTTCGTCGAAAGACGTGATCCACAGCTTCGGGCTGATTGAGATGCGCGTGAAGCAGGACGCGATTCCCGGTATGACCATGCCGGTGTGGTTCGTGCCGACGCGTCGCGGCGAATACGACCTCGCATGTTCCCAGCTCTGTGGCCTCGGACATTTCCGGATGCACGGCTTCGTCACCGTCCAGACCGATGCCGAGTTCCGGAAATGGCTGGACGACCAGGAGAAGGAGCTACGGGCGGCAAATTGAAATCGGGCGGGTAGGGCAGGTGCGGCGGGTGGGGCAGGCAGGTAAGTCGCGCTCGCTTTACCCGGCCTACCTGGCCTACCTGCCTTACCTGCCTTACCTGCCTTACCTGCCTTACCTGCCCTCGCGATCACAGCGTCAGTTCCATCCCAATCCCCTGCTCCACCGCGCGCCGATACGCCAGGTCCGCCGCCATCACGTCCTCGACGGCCAACCCGAGCGACTTGAAGATCGTGATATCTGTCTGACTGCGCCGTCCGGCTGCGCCATTCACCAGCTCGCCAATCTCGGCGACGATGTGGTCGGCCATGAAGCGGCCTTCCTGGATGCCCAGCACGACGTCGCCGGATTCCACCAGCGCCGCTGCGCGTGAATCGACGAACAACCGCCCGCGCGCGACGAGCTCCGGGTCCATTTCGCGCTGGTTCGGCCGGCAGGCGCCGACCGAAATCACGTGCGCGCCAGGCTTCACCCATCCGCTTTCGATCACCGGCGTCGGCGACGAAGTCACCAGGACGATCAGATCGGCGCCGACAATCGCCTCGCCGGCGTGATCGGCAGCCTTGACGACGGGGCGCCGCCCCTCCGCCCCCGTCCGTCCCGGGTCCGTCCCGGCTCCGTCCCCACTCCGTCCCGGGTCCGTCCCCACCTCGGCGACGAATCGATCGCGATGAGCCTTGTTCGGACTCCAGACGGCGACGTGCTTCAGTCGATGCACTCGCGAAAGCGCATCCAGATGGCTGCGCGCCTGGACACCGGTGCCGATGATGGCAAGCGACGCGACACCTTCGCGGGCAAGGAGCCGCGACGACACCGCCGAGACCGCCGCCGTCCGCGATTCGGTGATGAAGCGGCCATCGAGCAGCGCGCGGAGCGCGCCGGTCTCGTGATCCAGCAGAAGGACGGAGGCCAGATGCGACGGGAGACCGCGCGTCGCGTTGCGGCCGAAAACCGTGACCACTTTGGCGCCGAGCGATTCTGAAGGCACGTACGCCGGCATCAGCCCACAGAAGGCATCGTCGCCGCCGACTGAGATGACGGTTCGAACGGGTTGCGTCACCTCGCCCTTCGAGAACCGTCTCAGCGCGGCGGCCATCGTCTCGATCAGATCGTCGATTGTGAGGACGGCCTTGACGTCGCTCTCGGACAACAGTCGGAAACGGACAGCCATCGATCACCG
>QHWF01000973.1 GCA_003222455.1 Acidobacteriota bacterium | reverse complement strand
AGCTCGCACGGTCGCACGACCGGGAGGAGATGGTCGACGCGATCGAGCTGCGCAATCCTTCATACGCGGGCCGCGTGCGCGCGCGCCGAGCAGCCTGGCTGAACGCGAACGTCTTGCGCGCCGCCGAGACGGGATCGAGCGACGCGCATCACGCCGCGCTGGTCGGAACGTGCTGGACGGACTTCGAAGGCCGTACCGCGGATGACCTTCGTCGCGCCATCGCCGAGCGGACCACCCGCGCGGACGGCCGGCGCTGGTCGCTGCGAGAGCACCTCGACGGAGCGGCGCGCCAGCAGTGGCGGTCGATGGTCCGCGACCCGATCAAGCGTGTCCGCCGGATACGGAAGCGCTCCTCACGGGCATGAACTTGGTACCTCGGGTAGCGGTGGCTTATTACTTCCACTTTCGTGCTGCGTGAGCACTGAACCTTTGAGCGTGAACTTGTCTCAGCTCGTCCGCACAGTGCTCGAGCAGGCACGGCCTCAGAACGTGAGTCCGGCTGGCACCGTCGCGACGGGCGAGGGCCCCGAGGTCGAGATCGTGATCGTGCCTCACCGCGATCTCGGCGGAATCTCGTTGGTTGCGTGGACAGACCAGTACGACGCGCGACTTCTGTGGGCGAACGTGGGCGATCTGTCAACGCATGACGATCTCGACCTGGGCGTCGTGGTCGCGCGTATTCGGTATGAGGATGATGGCGTAGGCGGCTCGGCGAAGCTTTGGCCGCGGAGCTGGTGCGGCCCATCCACCTGCGGAGTCGACGCGGGTTGTTTGGCGCGCCGCGAGTCGAATGTTGGATAGAGGCGGCGTGGAAGAACAAGCGAATCGGCGTACTTAGACCGTCGAGGAGTCTGATTGGCGCCGAAACGGAGATGACGACCTCGCTGGCGGGTGGGCCGGGACCGCCGTTCTCGCTTCCTCCTGACATCTCAAACGGCTAAGTCCGTGCTGCGCCGCAACGCCATAGTCTTTCCGCGAGTACTAACCAGCGGCTACAAGGACCCGGCTACCTTCGGGCGTCGTCGATTTGACGCCCTGCTTTTCCGCGGCAGAAGTCACGAGGCGAAACTTCTTCCTAGGGCTGATATCCACGACAAACTCGATTTTCAAGCCCTCCGCCAACTTGACGAGTGTCGCAAACGAAGGAGCGACCTCGCCGAGCTCCAGTCGCGAAATAGCGGACTGCTTCATATCCAACTTCTGAGCAAGTTGCTCCTGGGTCAAGCGCGCCAGCGAACGGTGCTGAAGGACCTTGATCGCCACGGCACGCGCAAACGTTGTCCGCTTCCATTCGCGCCGAAAGAGCGGATCCGTTCTCAGATCTTTGGCTATGAGCGTGCGATGGCTTTTGAGATCGGGCAACCTGATGCTTTTTCCTACGCTTCTTGTCCGTGCACGCATCTCGCCACCGTCCTTTACAGCCGTCCGCGGGTGACATTACAAGTATGTTATAGGGTGTCAAGCAGACTCCGCAGAGCGTTTGGATGGACGTCTCTCTGTGTTGTATAACACTTTTGTTATAATGGAGCGCCGTGGATGTCCGGTTCCATCCCGGCGCCGAAGCGGAACGAAGCGCACTCGCTCCCAAAGAGCGCGTCGCCCTCGATCATGCGATCGAGAAGCTCGGAGCGCTCGGAATCAAGCTCGGTTTTCCGCATAGCAGCAAAGTGGTTGGCGCTGACAATCTCAGGGAGCTTCGCCCTCGTGCCGGCAGAAGCCCTATTCGCCCCCTCTACCGACGGCTCGGCGAGACGTTTGTTATTGCCGCGATCGGTCCCGAAGCGCAAAGCGACCCGACCGGATACAAACGCTCCATTCGTATCGCGGAGCAACGGCTCGCCGCGATCGAGCGATAGACGAAGAGGCAGCTTGCGTGGAAATGCCGGACTAACCGGAATGACCGAGACTGCTAAGTCAGAGTCGCCACGTTGAAGATCGGGATCGTCTCGCCGTACGCGTACCCGCGCCCAGGCGGTGCGAACTCGTACATCCGCGAGAGCTACGAAGAGCTCCGGCGGCTCGGCCACAGTGTCCGGATCATCACTGCGCCTTGGGGCGACGACCCGCCGGCACAGGACGTGATCCAGATCGGCCAGGCGATCGCCGTCCCGTACAACGGCGCGATCGGCCGAGTCACGCTCTCGCTCCGGCTCGAGTGGCTCGTGTCGCACATGCTCGAGCGCGAGCGGTTCGACATCATTCACCACCACGAGCCGCTCGTCCCGTTCCTCTCGATGCAGATCCTCGACTCGGCGAGGTGCCCCAACGTCGCGACCTTCCACGCCTTCGGCGGCTTCTCGTTCTCCTACTGGGCCGGCCGGGTCATCGGCAACCGCTACCTGAACAAGCTGGACGCGCGCATCGCCGTATCGAGCGCGGCGCGACACTTCATATCGAGCTACTTCCCCGGC
>QHWF01000335.1 GCA_003222455.1 Acidobacteriota bacterium | reverse complement strand
GCTCGTCCGTATCGGGACAGCAATTTTTGGCAGGCGTCCGGCCAACTAGCTGAGCTGTCTCGATTTCTCGCGTGGTCCCGACAAGCGTCAGACCCGGGGGCTCAGAGTTAGGGGCAGACTCCGGGGTCAGAGCCAAGGGTCAGACCCAGGGGTCAGACGCCGGGGTCAAATCCAGCGGTCAGAGCCAGGGGTCGGACCCAGAGGTCAGACCCTCGACTCTGTCGACATGGAGCCGATTGGCCGATAAGCCGAGTTATGAACGTCAGCCCACTCGACCTGAGACAGCAGAAGTTCAGCAGGGGGCTCCGCGGCTTCGACCAGACCGAGGTCACCGCATTCCTCGTGGCCGCCGCCGACGACTACGAAGCGGCCCTTCGCGAAACCGACCGGCTCCGCCAGGAAAATGTCCATCTTGAAGCGCTGCTCAACGAACATCGCGAGAGCGAGCGCAGCCTGAAGAGCACGTTGATCGCGGCGCAGCGGCTGGCCGACGACATCAAGGCGCACGCGCAGGAGGAAGCCCAGCGCATCATTCGTGACGCGGGCGCGAGATCGACGGCCTCAAGCTCAAACGCCGCGACGCCGAGACCTCAATCGAAGCGACCATCCAGACCCTGCGCAATACGCTCGACTACGTGCGCGAGCTGGAAGGCCGCGATCGCGACGAGAATGTCCTCCAGCGGCCTCGGATTGTCGAGCGCGTCGCGCTCGACAACGAAGCGCACGAACTGCAGCGCGCCTAGGGGCGTGTCCGACTAACGATGCCGCCACACGGCACGACATTCAACGCAGAAACCGCAGAGCTCGCAGAACAAAACCGTTTTCTCTGCGGGTTCCGCGAGTTCTGCGTTGATCGTCGTGTGCGAGCAGCCCGTGGCGATGTTCTTCTGTCCAGGCTGCGTCCTGTGTCTGCGTAAGATCGTGAGCGCTGTGGTCCGTCCGACACCGACAGGCGTTGAACTGAACGTCCGTCTGATCCCGCGATCACGCAAGACCGAAATCTCCGGCATCCGCGACAATGCTCTCCTGGTCCGCGTGGCCGCTCCACCCGTGGAGGGCGCGGCGAACGACGCGCTCATCGAGCTGATGGCCGCCACGTGCCGCGTGCCGCGGCGGGCGATCCGCCTCGTCGGCGGCGAGTCCAGCCGTCACAAACGCCTCGCCATCGACGGCGTCACGCCGGATCAGATCCACGCGGCGATTGTAAAATGACGTGTTGCTCGCCGATTTTCTCATCCACAACACGTCCGAAGTGCTGACGTGCGCGGGCCCGGCCCCGCGCCGCGGGCCGGCACAAGCCGACGCCGGCTCGCTGCCCGCCGGCGCGATCGCCGCGCGACACGGCCGCATCGTCTTCGTCGGATCTCACAAGGACCTCGAGCACGACGTCGAGCTGATGCCGGACGCGATCATGGTCGACGCACACGGCGGCGCCGTTGTGCCCGGTTTCGTTGATGCGCACACGCACGTCGTGTTCTGCGGCGATCGGCGCCACGAGCTCCGGCGCCGGTTGGCGGGTGCATCCTACGCGCAGATCGCCGGCGAGGGCGGCGGCATCCTGAGGACTGTCGCCGCCACCCGTGCCGCGACCGAGGAGGAGATCGCGGCCGACACGCGCCGGCGTCTCGATGAGATGCTGCGCTGCGGCACGACGACCTGTGAAGCGAAGAGTGGATACGGCCTCACCATCGACTCCGAGCTCAAACAGTTGCGAGTCCTGTCCCGCCTCGCCCGCGAGCACGACATCGAAATCGCACCGACCTTCCTGGGCGCTCATGAGATCCCGCTCGAGTACCGCGACGACCGCCGCGGTTACGTCGATCTGCTGACCGGCGACATGCTGCAGGCGGTCGCACGCGAGAACCTGGCAGAATGGTGTGATGTGTTCTGCGAACAGGGCGTGTTCACGCCGCTCGAGTCGCGCGCGATCCTCGCGGCGGCGCGTGCCGCCGGACTGAAGCTGCGAATCCACGCCGACGAGCTCGGGGCGAGCGGCGGCTGGCAGGTGGCCGCCGATCTTCATGTCCGATCGGCCGATCATCTGCTGTTCGTCGACAGCGAAGGCGCCGACGCGCTGGCGAAAGCCGGCGTCGTCGCAACGCTGCTGCCCATTGCGTCGTTCTACCTGAAGCTCGGACGCTTCGCGCCCGGCCGCCTCCTGATCGCGCACGGTGTCGCGGTGGCTCTTGGAACCGACGTGAATCCCGGCGGCGGCTTCTCGCCCTCGATGCCGTTTGCGATGGCGCTCGCCTGCTTCGGCATGGGGCTCACCTTCGAGGAATCGCTCGTCGCCGCGACGATCAACGCGGCGTACGCGATCGATCGGCACGATCGGATCGGCAGCCTCGAAGCGGGCAGACAGATGGATGCGGTGATTGTCAACGGCCCGGCAATCGACTTGATTCGCGTCGGAGCGGACACCATTCGTGCAGTCGTCAAGAACGGCAGGGTCGTGGCACCGGCGGTGGGCGTTGCAACGTTCGTGAATGATCGGCCGTACCGGCGTTCAATCGATACGTAGTGCAGGCCTTCAGGGCCTGTGAAGAAATCGGCCGGCGGCCTGTCGTAGCGCAGGCCTTCAGGCCTGCATCACGGCCGCGGGGCAGCCCTAAAGGACCCTAAAGGGCTGCGCTACCAGTTGATTTCTTCACAGGCCCTTCAGGCCCGCCAACGGGCGGACCTGAAGGTCCGCACTACATCAGAAACACTATCGAGCGCCAGGAAGGATGCGTGCGATGTCTCTAATCGACGGATCGGTCCGCGATCTGCTCACCGCGTTCAGTTCGTCGGATCCGACCCCTGGCGGCGGATCGGCCGCGGCGCTGGCGTCGGCGGTCGGCGCTGCGTTGCTGACGATGGTGGCCGGACTGCCGAAGACGAGGTCGGGATCGGATGCGGATCGGCAGGCGCTCGCTGCCGCCATCGGCTCGCTGACAGAGACTCGGCAGCAGCTCACCGCGGCGATCGATGCGGACCGGGTCGCCTACGATCGGGTCGTCGCCGCGTATAAGCTCGCAAGAGGCACGGATGAAGAGAAGTCGGTGCGAAAAACCGCGATTCAGCGCGCCCTGCGCGGAGCGATCGACGTCCCTCTGCAGGTGATGCGCCTGTCCGCGCGCGCGCTGGAAGCGGCGCCGGCCGTGGCCGCGCACGGCCATCCAGGCGCGTCGAGCGACGTCGGCGTCGCGGTCGCGCTGCTGCGCTGCGGCCTGCGCGGCGCACGCCTGAACGTGGACATCAATCTCGCCAGCGTTCACGACGCCACGTACACGAGCGCCGTGGCTGCTGAAGTCGATCGTCTGACCGGCGCCGCCACGACAGCGGCCGAAGCCGCCGAAGCGGCACTCGCTGCAGGCTGAGCCTCCATTCGATCGTTCATCCCAACGATCAACGCAGAACTCGCGGAACTCGCAGAACTTTGGGTTCGCTCAGCGGGCTCTGCGCGTTCCGCGTTGATCGTTGAAAGTCGCGGGATTCGTTTTACTGCACGCAGCGGCATGAGTTCCGAGCACTTTGAAGCGTCAGCGCAAAGCACCTTGCAGCGTCAGTTCCGAGCACGCTGCAGCGTCAGCTCAAAGCACCCTCAACGTCAGTGCAAAGCACCTTGCAGCGTCAGAAGCACCCTGGAGCGTCAGTTCCATTTCAGTCCCGGCCCGCCTCGACAACGAACGTATCGATGTCAACGGTGAACGGCCACTGGTAGGTGAATCCCGGGAGCAGATCGATGGGACGCTTGTAGGCGCCGCGGACGATCGTGTGAAGCTGCTGCCGCGTGACGGTCAGGTTCGCGTCCGTGACTGGAATGTCGTGAGCGGCAGCCACCTCGAACACGCGATCGCGAACTTCTTCGTCCGACTTGGTGCCGCGGAACTGCGTCGTCTGCGTGACCGCGTCGGTGAAGCGATAGTGCTTCGCGTACGCCATCCCGACGCGCCAGGTCCCATTCGCGAGAACCGCCACGATCGCCAGGCGCAGAGCAGCTTTGATCACGCTCAGTGGATCTGGTGCAGCATCCGATCCCAGCGTGTGCGCGTGAAGAAATGCGCGAACACCGAGACCAGGCCCTTCAACGTCGCGCCGGCGCCCTCGTCCTGATAGTCCTCCCGCTCCGCCTCGTACGACCAGTAGATGATCAGCGCCTTGCCCTTCACGTTCTCGCGCGGCAGGAACCCCCAGTAGCGGCTGTCCTGCGAGTTGTCGCGATTGTCGCCCATGACGAAATACTGGTTCGCCGGCACCGTCACGGGGCCATACCGTTCGCGCACGTCGAACGACGTCACCTCGTGCAGCTCCGACTGCGCCGCGGGCGGCGCCAGAAAGTGGACGTACGGCTCCTCGAACGGTTTCCCGTTGATGTACACCTTCTTCTCTTTCACTTCGATGGTCTCGCCCGGGAGTCCGATGACGCGCTTGATGAAGTCGCGGTCGGGCTCGACCGGGTACTTGAACACCACGACGTCGCCGCGCGCGAGCGTGCCAACCGGCAGCACGGCACGTTCGGACCGCGACGCCGTCGGACCGAAGACGAACTTGTTCACCAGCAGGTGATCGCCAATCAGCAGGTTCTCCTCCATCGATCCGGTCGGGATCTTGAAGGCCTGCACGACGAACGTGCGGATGAAGAGCGCCAGGATGACTGCGATGACGATGGACTCGAAGTATTCGCGAACGATTGATTTTTTGAAGCTCTCAGCCATGGTCCCAGGAGCCACTCAGATTTCAGATTTCAGACTTCAGATTTCAGATTTCGGCTTCAGACTTCACACTTGAGACGGTTCAGACTTGAGACTTCAGACTTGAGACTTTTTCACCCCTCTGTCTCCGTCCCCATCTTCAGCACCGCAAGAAACGCTTCCTGCGGAATGTCCACCTTGCCGACGCGCTTCATGCGCTTCTTGCCTTCCTTCTGCTTCTCGAGCAGCTTGCGCTTGCGCGAGATGTCGCCGCCGTAGCACTTCGCCAGGACGTTCTTCCGCATCGCCTTCACCGATTCCCGCGCGATGATGCGGCCGCCGATCGCCGCCTGGATGGCCACGTCGAACATCTGCCGCGGAATCAGCTCGCGCATCTTCGACGCCAGGGCGCGGCCGCGATCGTACGCCATGTCACGGTGGACGATCACCGACAGCGCGTCCACAGGGTCGCCGTTGACCAGAATGTCGAGCTTGACGAGCGGCGACGGCCAGTACCCGGTGACATGATAATCGAGCGACGCGTAGCCTCGCGAGATCGTCTTCAGCTTGTCGTAGAAGTCGAGCACGACTTCGTTGAACGGCAGCTCATAGGTGATGAGCACGCGGTCGGCGGTGACGTATTCGAGCTTCTTCTGCAGGCCGCGCTTGTCCTGACACAGCTTCAGAATGCCGCCGACGTGCTCGGCCGGCGTCATGATCATGGCCGTGATGATCGGTTCCTCGATGGTCGAAATCACCCCGGGATCCGGCAGCTTCGACGGGCTGTCGATTTCCTCGGTCGAGCCGTCGGTCGTCGTCACCCGGTACAGCACGCCCGGCGCGGTGGTCACGAGATTCATGTTGAACTCGCGCTCGAGCCGCTCCTGGACGATTTCCATGTGCAGCAGCCCGAGAAACCCGCAGCGGAACCCGAAGCCGAGCGCCACCGATGTTTCGGGTGCGTAGAAGAACGACGCGTCGTTGAGCCGCAGCTTTTCGAGCGCGTCCCGCAGTTCCGGATACTCGTGTCCTTCAACCGGGTAGAGTCCGGCGAAGACCATCGGCTTGAGCTCCTTGAACCCGGGAAACGGTTCGATCGTCGGACGCGCGGCCTCCGTGATCGTGTCGCCGATCTTCGCGTCGGCGACGTTCTTGATGTTCGCGACGAGAAACCCGACTTCTCCGACGCCGAGCTCGTTCACTTCCACCGCCTTGGGCGTGAAGATGCCGAGCTGCAGCGACTCGTAGTCCTGCCCCTGCGCCATCAGACGGAGCTTCATCCCCGGTACGATCGTGCCGTCGATGACACGGATCACGATGACCACGCCGCGATACGGGTCGTACCACGAGTCGAAGATCAGCGCCTTGAGCGGCGCCGCCGGATCGCCGCCGGGGGGCGGCAGCCGGGCCACGATCGCTTCGAGGATGTCCGCGACGCCGGTCCCGACTTTGGCGCTCGCGAGAATCGCGTGGGCGCCGTCGAGCCCGATGATCTCTGAAATCTGCCGGCGGGTTTCTTCCGGCTGCGCGCCAGGCAGATCGATCTTGTTGATGACCGGAATGATCTCGAGGTTGTTTTCGACCGCCAGATACGCGTTCGCGAGCGTCTGCGCTTCGACGCCTTGCGAGGCGTCGACGAGCAGCAGCGCGCCTTCGCAGGCGGCGAGCGACCGCGTGACCTCGTACGAGAAGTCGACGTGGCCCGGCGTGTCGATCAGGTTCAGGACGTACTGCGCGCCGTCCCTGGCGGTGTAGTGCAGCCGGACCGGATGGGCCTTGATGGTGATGCCGCGCTCGCGCTCGAGGTCCATGGCGTCGAGCACTTGCGCTTCCATCTCGCGCGCCTGCAGAGCACCATCTCGCGCGCCTGCAGAGCACCGGTGAGCTCGAGAAACCGGTCCGCGAGCGTCGACTTACCGTGGTCGATGTGTGCGATGACCGAGAAGTTTCGGATGCGGCCCGGATGCATTCAGTTGAGTCACTCGAACCTCTCATTTTATGACAAAGCCCGACACGGTCGCGAATCGCCTCGCAACCTGCTGGCAAGACCTGGCGACATTGGCTCGCGACTTCTTCCGATTCTGATCGCGGATTTCCGCGCCGTTCCTTCAGCGGCCACACCCTGGTCAGCCGCCAGTCGTGCATGACTGTGTCGGCCGACACCTGCAGCGTGTCCGCGGTCAGCACCCTGGTGCCTTCGAACAGATGCGTAAGATGATCGTCTAACGATTCGATGGCCGGGCCATGCCTAACCGTGTATGCAATAGCCGGGCTAGCCACGGTCTCCGCCGTGTCGCCCGCCTTTCCGCAGTCCTCGCTGGCCGGCGACACGATTCACATCTCCCGCGCGACGGGTCCTATCACCATCGACGGTGATCTCTCGGACGAAGGCTGGAATGGTGCCACACGTGTCGAGAAATGGTACGAAATCAATCCCGGCGACAACAACGAACCGTCGGTCAAAAGCGTCGGCATGGCCACTTATGACG
>QHWF01000334.1:8557-15174 GCA_003222455.1 Acidobacteriota bacterium | reverse complement strand
CCGGCTTGCCGTCCGCGGTCCGCGGCGCGGGCGCGGCCATGTCGGCAGTGCCGTCGGGCAGGCGCGGGGTTCCCGGAGTGGGGTACTTGAGCCACTGTGCGGCGGCACTCGTCGACAGCAACGACACTAAAACGGCGAGGGCGGCCGCACTGGACAGACCAACAGATCTCATGGGGGCCTCCTCTCAGGTTCAACGATTATATCCAGGCAGAGGAACAAGGAGGCCATAGGTTTCGAAGTCTATGCCGACCGTGGCGTCAACCAAGCAAGTCACGAAGCCATTCCCGCTCACTCGGCCGAAGACGAAGAACTCAATCGCGCCTGGAGGGTTAGAGTTCGCTTCGTAAGAGGGACGGCCTCCGTGGCGAAGCCCTTTAATATCAACGCTGCGTGCGCCCGTCAATCCGCTGCGCGTTCTTTTCTGCCTTCAGCGCCAGCTCCATCGCCAGAAATGTGTGCGCCTGGGGTGTCGACGTCTCGGTGCGGTGCAGCACATCGTCCACGAGCCGCTCACCGTAGGGCACGGAGACGTTCCCGCAGTCGACATACCGCGTCTCCTTCTGATCGACGACGAACAGGTGGTCGGCGCCCGCCCGTCCGGCGATGTCGAGATTCTTGCGCAGCTCCATGTATCCGTCGGTGCCGAGGATGGTGAGCCGGCCGTCGCCGAAAGAGCTGATGCCGCCCGGCGTGAACCAATCGACGCGGATGTACCCGGCGCCGCCGTCGCCACGCATCATCATGTCGCCGAAGTCTTCGAGCTCCGGATATTGTGGATGATGCACATTTCCCACCTGCGAGGCGACGACGTCGGCACGCGTCGATCCGGTAAAGAACAGAAACGCGTCGATGTTGTGCGACGCCAGGTCGCAAAGAATGCCGCCGTAGCGCTCGCGCTCGAAGAACCATGCGGGACGGCTCTCTGGCGTCATGCGATGCGGCGCGAGGCCGACGGTTTGAATGACCTTGCCGATCGCGCCCGCCTTGACCAATTCCCCGGCTCTGGTGATGACCTTGCTTTCGTGCCGTTCGATGAGCACCGAGTAAATCCGCTTCGTCTCCGCCTGCACGCGGCGGAGCTGAGCCAGCTGTTCGAGCGACGTCGCCCCAGGCTTGTCGACCATGAAGTCCTTGCCCTGCCGCATCGATTCGATCCCGAGCGGCGCCCGTTCGTTCGGGATCGAGGCGCTCACGACGAGCCGGATCGTGGCGTCCTCGAGAATCTCCCGTTCGCTGCGCGCAAGCCTGGCGGACGGAAACCGTTTCGCGAATGCTGCGGTGAGGTCCGGTTCCTTCGCGAAGAAGGAGACGAGCTGGCCGCCGCCGCGAATCGCGGCTTCGACCTGACCGGTGATGTGGCTGTGATTGAGGCCGATCGCCGCGAACCGAATCCTCGCGGCGCGCGGCGGCGGCTGCGCCCGCGTCTGAATGGGGCGAGCCGGGCCTGCGGCAATGGCGGTCGCCGTCCCGAGAGATTTCAGAAACTCGCGGCGCGAACGCACATGCACCTCCGAAACGGTCCATTCTATTACGGGACGATCGCCGCGGATTCGATGGAGCCGACTTTCGCGAGGGCGAGATGCCGTCCGGTGCCGCACCCAACATCGATTACCGACATCCCTTCGGTAACGATGTCGTCGAGCAGCTCAATCTCGGCCTGCAGGAAGGCACGGATTTCGGTCCACCGCGACGAACTCCACCCGTCAGGGCACATCAGAAGAGGAACTTCAGTGCCACCTGCACGTTGAACGGCTCGCCCGGACCGATGCCGGGAGAACCGCGCGAATCTCCGATGGTGTCTCCTATCCTTCCCAGTCCGCCGCCGACGCGGCTGCCCGGCTGCGCGAGGTTCACGCGGTCGAAGATGTTGAACATCTCGATCCGCAATTGAGCGCGCACCGCCTCCCGGATCGGGATGTTTTTGAAGAGCGATACGTCCAGTGCCGCGTACCCCGGACCGTAGACCGAGTTGCGGGCCACCGATCCATAGCTGCCCCTCGGCGGATTCACGAAAGCGGTGCGACTGATCCACGTCACTGCCTGGCCGTTGACAATCGTGTGATCAACGCCCTGGAACGGGTCGGCGACCTGGACGGCGCGAGTCGTGTTTTCGCCGGTACCGCTCGTGTCGGATGAGGCACGGACGGTGAACGGAAAACCGGTGCGAACAGAGATGTTGCTGTTCAACTGCCAACCATGGGACAGCCACCTCGGGCCGCGCGACGATCCGGGGATGTCGTAGATCACGTAACCGCCGAAGTGGTGGCGGATATCGGAGCCGGCATTGCCGTAATCCCCGCGCAAATCGTTGCTGTCCTGCGGCAGCGTCGTCGCATTCGATTCGTCGTCCATGTTGTGCGCCAGCGTGTAGGAGAACTGCGAAATCAGACCACGCCAGCTCCTCGTCCTCAGGGTCGCCTGGAGCGAGTTGTAGCTGGACGTGCCGATGCTCTCGAGTTGATCGATCACGCCGAAGTTCGGGAACTGGGAGAAGTACGGTCGGCTTTGTTGCTGGAGTGTGAACCCGGCCGCATTCGTTCCTGTGACGAAGCCGCTGCCCAGTGCGGCCTGGTTGATGTTCCTCACGATGTTCAGATGGCGGCCCTGCGAACCTACGTAGCCGATCTGAACAATCGCATTGCTGCCCAGGCTCTTCTCGACGTTCACGTTGTAGCTCGTCACGTACGCGGGCCGGAAGGCCGGGCTCACTGAGAACAGGTTGATGACATTGTTTCCGGAGATCGAGATGTTGGCCGGGAAGATCGCCTGGTTCGACGCGATCGTGTAGGCATTCCTCGTAATCTGGTACACCGGCTTCGATCCCGCCGGATTGGCTTCCGCTCCGATCGCGCCGTTGTTAGCCAGTGAGGCCTGGTCGAGGAAAGGAGAAATGGACGGTGTGTCATAGAACAGGCCCAGGCCGCCGCGAATGACCAGATCGTCGCGCCCGTTGGGCTGGTAGGTGAAGCCGAGGCGCGGACTGAAATTCTTCCACGACCGCGGGTAGAGATCCTCGATCTGCTGCCCGACCACGACCAGTCCCCCTCTGCCCGGATCGAATGTCGAGAGATCCTGCTCGCCATCGTGCATCGGTCCCTCGAAATCCCAGCGCAGCCCGAAGTTCAGGTTCACGGTGCGTGTGACCCGCCACGAATCCTGCGCGAAGAGATTGAACAGGTTCTGGTACACGAGACGGCGGACGTCGCCGCTCAGGATCGTCGACTGGTAGACGTAACCGGCGAGATAGTCGGCGAGCGCGGCAATGTTGGTGTCGTAGCCGGGGACGCTGAGCAGACTGCTCCATGGGCCCTGCGTGCCGTTGAAGAAGAAGTTGCCGCGTCCCCCGTCGTTGTTGCCGCCGCCCGCACCCCACGCCTCGATTCGCACCCGCCGAATTTCGCCGCCGAAACGCATCTGGTGCTTTCCCCGCGTGTACGACATTGCATCCGACAGGTGCGCGGTGATGTCGGTACGCCCTGAGTTCGGGCTGACGCCTGTCGGATCGAATCCTGTGATCGAGAGGTAGGGAGCACCTCTCAGATCGGTTCCGCTGACGCCGGTATTGAACCCGAGGCCGACAGGATCGAACGTGCTGTTGGCGTCGGAGAACGCCTGGTTGAAATAGTTGACGCCGACGAGAACCTGGTTCGTGAGAGCGGGACCCAGGACGGCGTTGTGGACCAGCGAGTAGTTCTCCACGTGCATCGGGCCGACCTGGAAGTAGTAGGAGATCAGCGAGCCAACCGGCGCAGTCTGACTGCCCTTTCCGATGAACCACCGGAACGACAGCCTGTGATCGTCGTTCAGGCTGTGATCCAGTTTGACGAGGAAATTGTGGCTGTAGCCGGTTTGCGGGGTCGGATTGAAGTAGTTATTCGAGGCGGCCGCCCCGCTCAGCGTGTCAGCAGGCCACAGATTGTTCAACAAGGTTTGGGAGACCCGGTTGATCGGGATCGAATACTGCTTCAGCAATTGCAGCGCCGCCGCCTGGTAACTGGACGACGGCATCGTCGCCAGCGCCTGATTGCCGATCTCGAAGTTCTGGTCTTCGTACGTGCTGAAGAAAAAAGTCCGGTCTTTCTGAATCGGACCGCCGAACGAGAAGCCGTAGTGCTCGTTGCGCAGCTTGTTCTTGGGCGAGCCCACGGGCGCGAATGGCGACAGCGCGGACAGAGCCTCGTTGCGGTTGTAGTAATACGCGCTGCCGTGCGGCCGGTTGGTCCCCGACTTGATGATCAGGTTGACCGCGCCGCCCGGATTGCGGCCGGTCTCCGCGGCAGCCTGCGTCTGCACCGAGTATTCCTCCACCGAGTCGAGCGGCAGGAGCACACCGGGGATGCTGTTGATGCCGCCTTGATTGACGGCTTTGATGTTGAACCACTGGTCATTGTTGTCAGTGCCTTCAATCTGCCAGTTGAACTGGTTCGATCGCGATCCGTTCATCGACGCGCTGCCGCCGCCCTCGTAACCGGAGAATCCGGGCGTGAGCGCCAGCATCTGGCTGAAGTCGCGGCCGTTCAGGGGAAGGTCCTGCACCGTCCGAGTGGACAGGACGTTCGTGAGCGTCGTCGAGGTCGTTTCGACCGATACGGCCGCAGCGGAAACCTCCACGCTCGCCGAGAGCTCCGCCACACGGAGTCTGACCGGCACGTTGTAGATCGCGCCCGCTGATACGCGCACCCGGCTGATCCTGAACGTCTCGAAGCCGCCCAACGACACGACCACGGTGTAATCTCCGAGCGGCAAATCCGAGAACGCGAATTCACCGGCGGTCGACGATGTTGTCGAATACGACAACCCGGTTGCCTCGTTCGTCGCTTTCACCTCAGCCGAAGGCACAACGGCTCCGGTCTGGTCCGTCACGCTGCCGTTGATGCCTCCGCGGAACGTCTGCGCCGCTGCTGTCGTTGCGAAGACGAGGAATAGGAAAACGCCCGCACCAACGCGTCCCATACTTTCGCCTCCTTTCAGCTTGCACACGGAATGCGCACCTACTTCATGTATCCGCGCTCCGTGTAATAACGCGCGGCGCCCGGATGGAGCGGCACATCCCCCGCTTTCCAGACTGTCCTGGGGTTGTACGAGAACGGCATGTGGCTCCAGTGGAAAAGCTCCTGCTGCTCGTCGAGGGCCTTCGCGAGCGTGTACGCGAAGTCGTCGGGCATGTCGGTCCGGCCGTACACCGCAGTCCCGTCGCGGACGATGGTCGGGATTCGGCGATCGACGCCGCGCAGCAGGATCGGCGCGTCGTGCGCCTGGAGGTAGAACGCCTTCGCCAACCGCGCACGCAAGTCCGCCGGCAGCTCGAGGTACTTGAAGGTGTGCTCCTGCGTCGCCTCATACCACAGTGCGTATTCCGGCGCGTTGGTGAGCGCGCCCCATCCGATGATGACGTCCACGTCTGAGCCTTTGGTGTAGCCGCCGGCCGCCGTTCCACCGAACGCCTTGATTTTCTCCTCGGACAGACCGTAGTGCTCGAGCACTGCGGCGTTGATCGGCTCGGTCGCGCCGCCGCGCGCAACGAGCTTGACGGGCATCTTCCGCTCGGCGATTTGCCGCAGGTCGTCAATCCGGGACTTCACGTTCACCGCGACCATGAAGTAGCTCGGCGTCTGAATGTTGGCAACGAGACGCAGTTGCTTCCGCGGGCCATCGGGATCCCTGGCGAAATCGTGGATTCCCACGTACGCGTACTGGAGAAGCTCGACGCTCGTCGCGCCGAAGTCGATCGGGCCCTGCGGCGTCGGAAGCGCGGCTGCGGTCGGATTCTGCGGCGGCGTCGCCATCGCTTTCGCGGACACGAGACGCGCCTCGCGGGGTCCGCCGGCGCAGGAGTAGCAGACCTGCACGTCCCACCCGTGCGGCTTCAGCGCCGCTTTGACGATGTCGGCCATGGCGCCCCACGGGCAGGTGGGACACGCGCCGCCGAAAACAGGGCGCTTCGCCGCGAAGCCGGTCGATTGCGCCGCGGGCTGAGCACCGCCAATCGCGAACGCGAGGACGAACGAGACTGAGAACAGGCGACGCATGTCCATCGTTTTCTCCCCCCGGGCGACAGCATCTTACGACGTACGGGGCGCCGCCCTCGGTGCGATGCTGGACTCTCACCACGGGTTGTTAACGTCTCGGACTGCTGGTGGCCGAAACATTTCAGCCTGCGAAATGTGGACGGGCGCCGGGATTGGTCCAGGTTGACGGCGTCCCCGCGCAGACTCGCGCATTACAGGCCATCCTTGGATGTTTCGGCCGGACGTAGGACCGCATCGATATTTCAGCCTGCAAAACACCGCGCGGCCGCGGGAAAGACTGGATTCGATCGGGCCGTTCGGGTACAAGAACGCCACCATACCGGGGGCCCGCGTGAATCCGAACTCCGACGATTCGCAGAGGAGATCCCATGATGAAGAAATTACTGGTATCCCTTGTGCCTGTGATGGCGGTGTCTCTGTGGGTCGCCAGTCCCGTGGAGGCGCAGACGGCTACGGGTCAGATCACTGGCACCATCGCTGACACGAGCGGCGCACTGGTGACGGGCTCGAAAATCAAGATCACCAACACACTCACGGGGCTGATGCGCGAGACGTCGACGAGTGGTCGAGGCACGTACTCGGTTGCGC
>QHWF01000334.1:0-8503 GCA_003222455.1 Acidobacteriota bacterium | reverse complement strand
TGACGATGGAAGTCGGTGCGCTGGCTGAGAGTGTGGAGGTGCGCGGGCGCACCGTGGCCGTCGATAGCGAGACCGCCAGCATCGGTCACGTCATTACCGAAAAACAGGTCACCCAGTTGCCGCTCAACGGGCGCAACTTCCTGCAGCTCCTCTTCCTGGGCAACGGCGCTGTCGAAACGTCCGGCGAACAGGGGGTGATGAGGCAGGGCGCCGGCAATGCCATCAGCATCAATGGGTCGAGGCCGACGTCCAACAACTATCTGCTCGATGGCACGTCAAACACCGACACGGCCCTCGGGACGCCCGCGGTAATCCTTTCGGTGGATGCCATTCAGGAGTTCAAGGAACAGACGGCGACGTACTCGGCCGAGTACGGCTTCAGCGCCAACCAGATCAACATCGTCAGCAAGACGGGTACAAACCGTCTGAGCGGGTCTGTGTTCTCGTTCCTGCGAAACGACAAGCTCGACGCGCGGAGCTTCTTCGACGTTCAGAAGCAGAAGCTCGATCAGAAGCAGTCCGGGTTCGTCGTCGGCGGTCCTGTCTGGGTGCCTGGCGCGTACAGTGGGCGGAACAAGACCTTCTTTCTCATGAACTACGAAGGTCTGAGGAGGGAAGTCGGCTCGCAGGACTTTCTTCGCGTTCCGCTCCCGGAAGAACTGGCCGGCCGATTCACCAGCACGATCATCGATCCCGTCACGCGACAGCCCTTTCCAGGCAACACCATTCCACAGACGCGTTTTTCGCGAATCGCCAAGCTGGCGCTCAGTAAGAGCTACTGGCCGGCGCCGAACGCCAGCGTTCCCGAAGGCAATTACATTCGACAGCGGAATCTGCCGACCGACACGAACCAGCTGACGATTCGCATCGACCAGCAGCTGGGGTCGCGGTGGGGAACCGTGTTCGGACGTTATACGCAGGCGGACTGGACGAACACGACACTCGGCACGGTCACCGAGCTCGGAGATGTGTTCTTCGTTCAGCAGACCCGGAACTGGCAGGTGTCGCATTCGGTGCCGATCGGGTCAAATTTCGTCAATCAAATGCGTGTGGGCTTTGTTGGCGCCCGTGCGAACCAGCACGGGTTCACCGCCCCGGTCAGCGACATCGCGGCAGCGGCGCTGACGGGCGTGTTCGACAATCTGAATGACGAGCAACGGACGTACCCGGCGGTCGGCTTCGGCGGCACCGGCACCGGTCTCGCGGGCGGTGGCAGCGCGGTGAACGATTATCAGGCGAGCTACCAACCGATGTGGGATTTGAGCAACACCAGCACGTGGATCAAGGGTCGTCATACGCTGAACTTCGGCGCGAACTACCGACGCTGGTCGCTTCAGCGAGATCTCGCCAATGACTTCCTCGGGCAGTTCACCTTCAGCGGGTTCTTCACGGGCAACGCCGTTGCGGACATGTTGCTCGGCTACTACTCCGGGGCGAGTGTCTTTCAGCCGGCCGGATTCAGCGTCGCCGGACGATCGGGGAACCCGCGTGAGTTCAACTTCCGGTACTTCGCGCCGTATCTGCAGGACGACTGGAAAGTCAACGGACGGCTGACGCTGAATGCCGGGCTCCGTTGGGACTATCGCACGGTGCCGTTCGAGACCAACAATCGCATGGGCTGGCGCGATCTGTCGAACCCGCGCGGCGGGCTCCTGGTGGCCGATCAGACCCTCGTCGACCGAGGCATCGTCGGCGACTCCAGCTATTACAGATTCGCCGGCCGACGCAATCCCGAGGACGCTTCGAAGAATGTCTTCGCGCCGCGCCTCGGGTTCGCGTTCAGGCCGTTCGGCGGTCAGGAGACGGTCGTGCGGGGCGGCTACGGCGTTTTCTGGGACTCGTTCGAAGGTCGCGAGATCGACGGCGCCGCCGACATCTATCCGTACGTCAGCCGCGGCAACTACATTCAGACAGCCGATCAGACGACGCCACTGAAGACGACGAACGATCTCTTCCCCAGCTTCGCCGATCTCGGCCCGGCAACGCCTGCGGCGAACACGTTCCTTGCCGTGAGTATGTCGCCGAATCCAAAGAACCCGTACGTACAGCAATGGTCGGTAGGGATTCAACACGAGGTGTTCCGAAACACGATCGCCGAGCTGAATTACATCGGGACCAAGGGCAGGGACCTGTTGATGCGGAGGAACATCGCCCAGGCCCTTCCCTACGACCCGTCGAATCCATTGCCGGTCGCGGCACGCAAGCCATTTCCCAACTTCGTCGTATACATCGACAGCGATTTCTCGGGGACGTCCAACTACCAGTCGATGAACGCGAGGCTCGAGCGCCATACGAGCTCCCTGGTGGCGACGGTCGTCTACACGTGGGCGAAGAGTACGGACAACAAGTCCGCCGCGGCGGGAATCGGCGCGTCGGCATTCAACGGCTGGCAAGGCCTGCTGGACAACAGCCGTCCCGAGCTCGATCGCGGCCGGTCGGATTTCGACGTGGACCACCGTCTTGTCGGCAGCTTCGTGTACAACCTTCCGTTCGGGAACGGAGAAAAGTTCGCGGGCAGCGCAACCGGCCTGAAAAACGCGGTCGTGGGTGGGTGGCAGCTCAACGGTATCGCCACGTTTCAGCGAGGCTTTCCGATCACGATCACTGCAGCTGACACGGGTGGCCTGAATGACAGCTTCGGAACGAACCGCGCCGATATCGTGGGTGATCCGTACCCGAGTGGTTTCGAGAAGAGTATCAATGCCTGGTTCAACACGACGGCGTTCGGACAACCGGCGGCGGGACACTTCGGTACCGTTGGACGAAACACGCTCCGCGGGCCTGGCACTCACAGTCTGGATCTCGCATTATTCAAGAACTTCGACCTGACACGCGGCGCGCGGCTCCAGTTCCGGTTCGAATCGTTCAATGCGTTCAACCACCCGCAGTTCAATGCACCGGTGGTCAACGTCGCCGATAACAGGTTCGGCCGGATCCTCGATGCCCGTCCGGGCCGGATCAACCAGGTGGGGTTGAAGCTGCTGTTTTGAGCGCCGATCGAGTGCGGCGACGGGCGGGGCGCGCCTCCGCAGCTGACTCGCGCCTGATGGATCGCGCGCGCAGTATGATGAGGCGTTCCAACATGATCGGAGGACGCAGATGCGGCTCCCGCTCCAGCGTCGTGCAATCTGCGGTTTGCTGGTTGTCGTCCTCACGGGATTGGTTCGCAGCCTAGCCGGCCAGACACCCGATGCCCGGGGCCGCCTGTCAGCCGAAGGGGCCAGGGCGCTCTCCGAGCACCGCTATGCGGATGCGGAGCGCGCGTACGAAGCGCTTCGCGACCTCAGCTCGGGCGTCGCCGAAGTACACGCGAGCCTGGGATTCGTGTACTTCCAGCAAGGAAAGTTCACGCTGGCCGTTCCTTCGCTGCGGCAGGCGATCGCGTTGAAGCCCTCGCTGCCGAATGCGTCCGTCCTCCTGGCCATGTCGCTTTCGGAGCTGGGACAATTCGAGGAAGCCGTGCCCGGGCTGGAGCAAGCGTTCAGGCAATCGTCCGACAAGGCGCTGCGACGCGCGGCGGGCCTGCAGCTGCAGCGTGCGTACACGGGACTCGAGCGCCATGCGGACGCGGTCGGCGTGGCGCTCCAGCTGACAGGTCTCTATCGGGACGACCCGGAGATTTTGTACCACGCGAGCCGTTTGTACGCGAACTTCGCGTTCCTGACGCTGCGGAGTCTCGCGCAGGTTGCACCCGACTCGCTATGGGTACACCTGGCCGCGGGCGAAGCGAACGAGAGTCTGGGGATTGATGATGCCGCATTGAAGGAATATCGGGCCGTTGTGGCCATCGACTCGAAGCGGCCGGGGATACATTTCCGGCTGGGACGCGTGCTCCTCGCACGCGCTGGGCGAGTTGCCGGCACCACCGGCGCGGAGTCGGAGGCCCTGAAGGAATTCGCGCAGGAGCTCGAAAACGATCCCACGAATGCGAATTCCGCGTACGAGATTGCGGAGATCCACCGGAAGGCCGGTGACTTGCGGGAGGCCCGCACGTTTTTCGAAACCGCACTCGTGCATTATCCAGACTTTGAAGACGCACTTGTCGGGCTCGGCCGAACGCTCATCGCGCTCGAACAACCCAAGCTGGCGATACCGCACTTGAACAGAGCTATCCAGCTGAACGCCGAAAGTGAAGTTGCCTACTACCACCTGGCACAAGCCCACAGAGCGCTCGGCGACACCTCAGCGCAGGAGAAAGCGCTGGCGACGTTCGAGCAATTGCGGAATGCAGCGGAGCACACGAGCGCGACAAAAACGTTCGCGCGTCCGGAGGTGACGAAGCAGAAGCTCGATCCAGCCGCGGCGGGGAAGTCCCTTCGGTGAAACCTATTTCCAGGATGCCTGCGCCTCGTATTTCTTGCTCGCCAGGTCGGTCGCCGTCACATGAACGGCCCTGGGCTTCATGAGGCGAAGATTGAACGTGGCGCCGTCGCGGCTCGAAAAACTGCTAAGCGGCAGTTCCTGTTTCTGACCGGCCTCTAACCGTGTGACCGAGGACGTATACGTCGGGCCTGGGGTCTGACTCGCGACAGTCAAGTCGAGCAGCGGTCCGCCAGCCTTGTTCTCAATCGTCACGAACATCGAACTTGTTTCGATGCCGATCGAGGTGTCGGCTGCCTGCACGGCTTCGTGGTCACGTGAGCACGCGGCTTGTGACGCCGTGATGCCTAACGCCATCACGGCGGAGAGACACACAAGGATCCTTCGCATGATGTGGCTCCTGCAGGGCGTACCTGCCAGAAACATGCAGTGGCGTGGAAGAACGTGAGCTCGCCGGGAGTTGAGACCTGTTCGCGCGGAACGATCGTGGCGCCTCGCATGGCGCCGGAGAGAACGGGCCAAATAAGCCGGCCGATCACGAGGACCTCGATGTTGGCTCGGTGGACTGTACATCTGTTCGAGGCAGGGATCAAGTCTTCGTCGGTGCGCAGCAGCGTGTCCAACATGAGGAACTCGGTCTCGACGTCTTCCAGGTGGACGTCCTCCAGGTTTAAGCCTTGGCGCTACGGAGACGCGGAGCCAACCGGCGGTGAGTCCCACCGGAACGAGGAGCGAGGCACCGAAACGCCGGGTTCTGAGCGTCAGCCTTGTTCGCCCTGCTTGATCGGGCGTTGTTTGACTTGAAGTTTGACACGCCCGGTCGAGGGGCGTAGCTTCCATCCGGGCGCCGCGGTGTGAGGAGAGCTCCATGACATGTGACCGTCGTTTTCTGCACCGAGTCGAAAGGTGTCTGTGCTCGGCGGTCCTGCTCGTCACTGTGACGGCGAGCGTCCTGGCGCAGGATGGCAGCAAGACCAGGAAATTCCTCAAGAAACCGCTGGTCATTGAGGACCAGGGCAGCTTCTTCATCGGCGGCGTGCCGAAGGTCACCACGTATGCCACGCCCGCGCCGAACAATCCGAGTCAGGCGCCCGCCCCCAGCCAGATCACGATCGGCCAGATGTACGTGCAGTTCCAGATCCCGGCGAACAGGAAACCGAACATGCCACCGGTCATCATGGTGCACGGGTCCTCGCATACGGCGGCGTGTCTGGAGTCGACTCCCGACGGACGCGAAGGCTGGGCGCCGTATTTCGTGCGCCAGGGGATTTCCACCTACATCGTCGATCAGGCAGGACGCGGACGCTCGGGGTTCGACGAGTCCGTCATCCATGAAGCCGCCGCCCTGATCCGGATCGGTGACATCACGAACGGGACCGGACAGATCCCCGGCTTCGGCAGGATCACCGACAACGGCGCCTGGACCGCGTGGTTCGGACACCTCACCCCGGCAGGTTCGAACATTCTCACGGGTACGCTGATCCGGCACGGCGATCCGGGCGATCCGCCGACCGACACGAGTCACGGCAAAGGCTACTATCCCGCCTACCCGCTCTCCGTGGACCCCGCCATCGTCTCGCGCGCCGGCGCCATCGCCGAGGCTCCGGCAGGACCCCACAATTACTACGCGCTCGAGTACTACAAGCAGTTGGTTCCCAACGCGGAGGTCACGCTGCCTGGCTCCATCTGTGCCACCTGCGATCCGACCGAAATCTCCCCCGCCAATACCTGGACGCCGAAAGATTTGGCGGAACTGGTCGAGCGGCTCGGCGGCGCCGTCGTGGCCACCCATTCGCAATCGGGCATCATGGGCCATCACATGGTCCGCATCCTGAAGGAACGCGGTCACCTGGACCTGCTAAAAGGGCTCATCACGATCGAAGGGTCCTGCTCACTTCCGAACAGCGGGCTGAAGGCGGAGGACTTCGACAAGATCCCCTACATGGCGCTGAAGGGCGACTACACGGCGACGAGTGAGGTATGCGACACGACCGTCAACGCCATCAAAACCAGGCGCGCCGCCGGGCAGGGCACGGCGAAGGTGGACTACATCAAGTTGGACGAGCTGGGGAACCCGATCTTCAACGGCACGACCCACATGATGATGCTCGGGACGAATAACCTCGAGGTCGCCGACGTCATCCTGAACTGGGCCGGCGAGAACGTAGCAGTCCGTGGTGAAAGTCCAGCGTCGCACCGAGGCCGGCGAGGCGCCCCGCTGACAAGGCGCGACGACTGAGAATATCGGGAATATTTAAGGGAGGAGCAACGCAGTCAGCCCGGGGCCCCCACGGCGCGGACTGTGCGCCGTGGGGTGGAGCGGGGATGCATCGCCGGCCGAATGCAGCTGGACTTTCACCACGGGCTGCGATCCTCGAAGGCCAGGAGTGGTAAGAGCACGAACCAGAAACAGCGGTCGTCGACAGGAAAGGACGTGAAATGAAACGCTTATCGATGCTGCTCCTCGCGACATTCGTGCTGCCGGTCATCACAACCGCCTGCACGAACAAAGGTGCTCCCCAACCAGCCCAGGGCAGTGCATCCCCGGCAAAGGAGGAAGACAAGCAATGGCGGATGCCAAACAAGAACTACGCGTCGACACGGTACAGCTCGCTGAATGCGATTAACACCGACAACGTGAAGACCCTCAAGGCCGCCTGGTCATTCTCGACAGGCGTGCTGCGGGGACACGAAGGTGGACCGCTGGTGGTTGGCAACACCATGTACGTGCACACGCCTTTCCCGAACATCGTCTATGCGCTCGACCTGACAAAGGAAGGGGCACCGGTCAAATGGAAATACGTCCCGAAACAGGATCCGCGGGTCATTCCGGTCGCCTGCTGCGATACGGTGAACCGGGGCTTGACCTATGCCGACGGGAGACTTTTTCAGAATCAATTGGATTCCTCGACAGTCGCACTCGATGCCGAAACGGGCAAGGAGTTGTGGAAAGTTCAGCAGGGAGATTACAAGAATGGTCAGACGGTCACCGCCGCGCCCATTGTGATCAAAGACAAGGTGATCTCCGGGATCAGCGGTGGAGAGTTTGGTGTCCGCGGGTTCCTGACCGCAAATGATGTCAAGACCGGCAAGCAGGTCTGGCGCATGTACAGCACGGGACCGGAGGCAGACGTTGGTTTTCCAGGTTCGGTCGAGACTTGGAAAGGCGATGAGTGGAAACGAGGCGGCGGCACGACCTGGGGCTGGTACAGCTACGACCCGGAGCTGAATCTTCTGTACTATGGCAGCGGGAACCCCGGGTCCTGGAATCCGGATCAACGGCCGGGCGACAACAAATGGTCGATGACGATCTTCGCGCGCGATCCTGATACCGGGAAGGTGAAGTGGGCCTATCAGAAGACGCCGCACGATGCCTGGGACTACGACGGCATCAACGAGAACGTCCTGGTCGATCTCACCATCAAAGGGCAACAGCGAAAGACGCTGGTGAACTTCGACCGCAATGGCTTTTCATACGTGCTCGACCGGGCTACCGGTGAATTGCTCATGGCCGACCCATTCGTCGTGGTCAATTGGGCGACCGGTGTGGATCTGAAGACCGGGAAGCCGATCGAGAATCCCGAGAAGAGAACGTCCGCAACGAAAAACACCAAGGACATCTGTCCATCCGCGATGGGAGGCAAGAACCAGCAGCCCGTCGCCTACTCCCCGAGAACCAATCTCTTCTACGTGCCGACCAACAATCTCTGCATGGACTATGAAGGGGTGGAGGTCAAGTACCAGGCTGGCCAGCCCTACGTGGGTGCGATCGTGGTGAGCCACGCCGGTCCAGGCGGCCACCGGGGCGAGTTCGTGGCCTGGGATCCGACGACGAACAAGAAGGTCTGGGGCGTGAAGGAGAGTCTGGCGAACTGGGGAGGCGCCCTCGCCACTGGCGGTGATGTGGTCTTCTACGGGACCATGGAGGGCTGGCTGAAAGCGGTCAATGCCAAAACCGGTGAGGCGTTGTGGAAGTTCAAGACCCCATCTGGAATCATTGGCAATCCGATGACGTATGTGGGGCCCGACGGAAAGCAGTACGTCGCGGTGCTCTCAGGCATCGGCGGATGGTCAGGCATCGGAGTCGCTGCCAACATCGGAGCGGAGGATCCGACGGCAGGACTTGGAGCGCTTGGCGCGTTTGGAGACGTGGCCAATTTCAGCAACCAGGGTGGTGTCTTGA
>QHWF01000333.1 GCA_003222455.1 Acidobacteriota bacterium | reverse complement strand
TGCGCCGAGGCTCGGTTTTACTCGGCGGTTTGAGGCGACGCTTCGTTACGAGCCCGTCTGAGTAAATGGCGAACCGGCTCCTGGCCACGACGGTCAACGCTGAGAATACGTGGCGTCCGCCTTCAGGCGGATAATCCGGCTGAAGCCGGACCCCACGTTTGTTCTGCGAGTTCTGCGGCCTCTGCGGTGAATGTCGTGCCTTGAGGCCGCGCCGGTGAGTCCGGACACGCTTTCAGTTTCCCCGGCCCTTGAGGCTGCTGCGAATGAGAGCCGCTTGTTCCGGCTCGAAACGTAATTGTCCCCGTTCGGCGCGCTGAAAGTCGTCGCGATCCCAGCTCGCACGCATCAACCCGAGCGTCGAATGGCCGTCGCGAAAGCCGTTCGGCAGCAGCAGGTGGCCCAGTTCATGGGCCATCGCACAGGCGAGGACCGATCGGGTTGTGACGGCGTACTGATTCGCCTGGGACTCGACGCGTCGATAAAAGATGGCGGCGACCCCCGTGCCCTCCGCCGTACGGACGGCGGCGCCCATCACCGTCCTGGGCCGATGCTGCAGCTCGCCGGTTTCATATTCGATGACGATCACGCGGATGGTGAACGGGTCGCGGGACGAATCGGGACGTGACCACGACACGTCGACACCGATGGTGTGATATACGCGGGACAGTTCGTGCTGCGCTTCGCGCAGCGTCATCGAGGGAACGTGCGCGGCGTTGGCCAGCTGCAGAACGACGGACAGGGCGAGCGCGCGAACCATCAATCCATCCTGAGAACGTCGAAGGCGGATTGCGAGTACGCGGGAGGTAACGGAGGGTGTGTAATACCGTGACCTCCGTCCCCTCCGTTGTCTACACAATTACCTTTCAGGTAAAGACGTCGATTCCCGCTGATCGGGTTCAGAAGGGACGGACCCGGGACGGAGTGGGGACGGACCCCGATCAGATCTGATAGGCGTCCCGGACTGGCCGGAGCGGACGATCGAACCACAGCGGCCGCCTCAGCCCGTCGGGACCCGGGGCGGGCCGCGTCATCCCGAGCCACTCGCGGTAAATCTCGTGCGACTTCGCCGTATCCACGCAGATGTCGCCGTACCGATCGTCCGGCCCTGCTTTTTCGAGCGTCACCCGCTGATGCCAGCAGTGCATGCCGCTGACCGGATCCGGCTGCACCGGGAACGTGAGGTTCTGGTGGACGCCGACGTCGCTCCACCAGACGCGGGAGCTGTCGGGATCGTTCGACGCGAATGGCCGCGCGCCATGGATCTGCGAGACCGTATATACGGTGCCCTGACGATCGATCTTCACCAGCGCAGAGGCCGTCCGGTTGCCCATCTCTTCGTGCAGGCGCCAGCGGCCAAGGTGATGCGACATGCCGAGCACGCCCGGGCGGATCCCTTCGGTGACCCATGCCCGCGTCACGAAGTGCCCGATGCGTGTCCGCACCTTCACGAGGGTTCCAGTCTCGATTCCGAATCGGCGCGCGTCGGCCGTCGCGATCCACAGCGGGTTGTCGTGGGAGATTTCGTACAGCCACTTCACTGGCGACCGCGTGTGGACGAGTGTCGGCAACCTGAAATTCGGCAGCAGATCGAATTCGCCGGATTCGCTCTTCAGTGACCGCCAGTGCACGTGGCCGGGCACGTAGCGCGGGACCGTGTGTTCGGGCCAGCCCCAGTCCGCGAGCGTACGCGCGTAGAACTCGAGCCGTCGCGACGGTGTCGTGAAACCGGCGACCGCCACGCCGTTCACGATGACGCCAATCGGCTTCCCGTCCTCGAGCACCAGCTGCTCGTCGCGATCGATCGTGGCGCCGCGCAGCACCTCGGATGAGAGCGGCTCCTCGTGCGGCTTGTAGACGTGGTCCTTCACCGTGAACGCGCCGTACTTGCGCATGTAGGCCAGCGGCGTGAGGCCCTCCCGCGCCGCCGCCTCGGGCAGGCCGGGGACCGAATGTTCGAACATCCAGCCGTAGTACTCATCGAGCGTCACGCGCTCGCCCGGACGATACGGCGATTCGAAGTACCTGCGGATGCCCAGGGCGCCGTCCGGATCGATGCGCCATGTCAGCGCCACCCAGAACTCGCTCTCCTCCCACACCTCACCCGGATTCGCTTCGTACGTCGCGTGAATCGTTTCGCCGCGTTTTTCCCGTGCAACGCGCAGGACCGGTTGCCTGAAGCCGATCCACTGTGCCGCGTGCGTCTCCTGGCTCATCGTGTCGTGACGTTCGGTGCCGAGGCCCATCGGCAGGATGTAATCGGCGAACCAGGCGGTTTCGCTCCACGTCGGCGTCAACGCGACGTGCAGGCCGATCTTGTCCGGGTCCGTCAGCATTTCCATCCACGAGAAGCCGTCCGGATTGGTCCAGAGCGGGTTGTAGACACGCGTGAAGTACACGTCGATGCGGCCGCGGTTCTCTTTGAGAAAGTGCGGCAGCAGAAAACTCATCTCGAAGAAGGCCAGCGGATATTCGCGCGGGAACAGCAGCTCGTTCCAGAACACCGGAGCAGCCGGCGGAACCGGGTGCTTCGGGACGAACTTGTTCGCGAGATGCAATCCAACGCCGCCTCTGGTCGCCACCGATCCGGTGAGGACGACGAGCAGGTACAGACACCGCGTGATCTGCCAGCCCCACAGGTTGCCCGCCGCGGCCGATCGCCAGTTGTGGGTGCTGAACCGGCCGCGGGCCCGTCCGACCGCACGCGCGGCTTCGACAATCCGCTGCGCGTCGACGCCGGTCTCCTCTGCAGCGAATTCGGGAGTGAGCGGCCCGTACAGCTCCTGGAGAGCGATGACGAAGTTCTCGAACGTCAGCGCCAGATCGGGCCGTTCCGCCCGGAGATATGCACGCCAGTCGACCCACGTCTGCACGAACTCGCGGTCGTACAGGCCTTCGTCGAGCAGCACCTTGGCCATCGCGAGCAGCAGGGCGCCCTCCGTGCCCGGGTACGCCGGCAACCACATGTCGGCCTTCGCCGACGTGTTCGACAACCGGGGATCGACGACGATGAGCGTCGCGCCGCCGGCCTGGCCCTCGATGATGCGCTGTGCGTGCGGGTTGAAGTAGTGCCCGGTTTCGAGGTGCGACGACAGCAGCAGAATCGTTTCGGCGTTGGCGTAATCGGGCGACGGCCGGTCGTTGCCGCACCAGAGAAAATGTCCGAGCCGGGCGGAGGACGAACAAACGTTCGTGTGGCTGTTGTGACCGTCCACGCCCCAGGCCTGCAGCACGCGATTCGCGTATCCGTCTTCGCCGGGGCGGCCGACGTGATACATGATTTCGTGGCGCCGGTCCTCGACGATGGCTTGTCGAATCCGCCCGGCGATGTCATCCAGCGCTTCGTCCCATGGCACCTGCTGCCACTTCCCGCTGCCGCGATCGCCGGCGCGTTTCAGCGGATAGAGAATGCGATCGGGATCGTCGAGTTGATTCGGCGTGACGACCCCCTTGGCGCACGTCCGGCCGCGGCTGCCCGGGTGGAGCGGGTTGCCTTCGATTTTGCGCACGGTGAGATCGTCTTTGTCGACGTAGGCGAGGATTCCGCAGGCGGACTCACAGTTGAAGCAGACGCTCGGAATGATCCAGTAATGGCGGCGTTCTTTTTTCGGCCAGCTCGCGGACTCATAATCGACGTAATCGTCCCACTGCGAGGGATCGGGGTGAGATCGTAAATTCATACTGAGATTTCAGATTGCAGATTTCAGATTGCAGATTTCAGATTTCAGATTTGGACCATTTCAGATTTGGGCCATTTCAGATTAGAGTGATTGGGATGATTTTGGAGTCGCGTGAGATTCCGACGATCCTCCAGTCTTCAATCTACTCCAATCTCCAATCTCCAATCTCCAATCTCCAATCTCCAATCTACAA
Source organism: Acidobacteriota bacterium (assembly GCA_003222455.1). Taxonomy (GTDB): domain Bacteria; phylum Acidobacteriota; class Vicinamibacteria; order Vicinamibacterales; family CAVVIG01; genus QHWF01. The sequence continues at coordinate 1,748 of QHWF01000333.1, read as the reverse complement.
TCTGCAATCTGAAATCTCATCAGGAGAGCGGCGCGCTCTGACCGGCTTCCACCCAGATGTATTCCCAGGCAAAGCTGCCGCCCAGCGCCAGAATCGCGGCGAGTGCCAGCGTGAGGGGCATCGTCGGCGCGAGCGCCCCGACCGCCACGGACAGGACTGACGCTCCGATCGCGGCGCCCCAGAAGAGCGGCGCCAACGGGCCGCGGCGGACGGCGGATACGGCCAGACGATGGTGTGGCGTCGGGCTTGGCGCGAACAGGTATTCGACCGACACGATCGCGACGTGCACGACCATCGCGACTGCAAGCGTGGCGGCAAGCATCGGCATCATGGCGGGATCGGCGTAGGCCCCGGTCGTCGCCGCGGCGAGCAGCAGTACGGCCGCACCTTCGACGACGGCCTGTGCGAGAAGATCGATGGTTGATTGCGGCCCCTGCCACAGATCGCGAGCGAGGCCCTGTGCGAAGAGAAATCCCGTATAGATTGTTGTCAGGATCGACGAGATGATCGCCGGCCACACCAGCCACGACAGCACGCGGGCGTACCCGGCTCCGACGCCGGCGAGCCATGCGGCTGTGACCAGCCCCTGCACAGCCAGCAGATACGCGCCCCAGACCATCCACGACCCCCAGTTCGGGCGGACGAGGATGTAATAGAAGCGCTCCGGCCGCTCGAGATCCACGATCAGGACGATCGTTGTCACGGTCAGAAACACCAGGGAAATCGCCGGACCGATGGTGGTCGTCAGGGGCGAACGATCGCCGAGCCCCAGCATCAGAACGAGGCTGACGAGCATGGTGCCCGTTGCGACGCCCTTGGTCAGCAGGTAAACCGCCATATCGAAGCCCCAGGGCTTCACGTGCGGGATGTCGTAGTCGACGCGCGCGTCGCCGGGCCGGTGCGGATCGGGCGCCGGCGCTCCGAGCGGGCGCAGCATCACCTGCCCTTCTTTGTAGATGAAGGGACGTGTCGACAGCTCGGGCTGAAGGACCGCTTCGTCCGCACCGAGATAGAACACTTTCGGCACGGTCCCCTTTTCCGGTTTTCTGACGCGCTTCGTTTGCAGCGCGGCAATCCGCGCGACTTCGCTCGTCTCGTCGTCGAGGTCCCCGAAGATACGGCACTCGGTCGGACAGACGCTGACGCAGGCGGGCAGTAACCCGTTCTCGACGCGGTTCGCGCAGAAATTGCATTTCTCGGCGGTGTGCGTGTTCGGATCGATGAAGAGCTGATCGTACGGACATGCCACCATGCAGGCGCGGCAGCCGATGCACACGTCGCCGTACAGGTCCACGATGCCGTCGGTGCGCTTGAAGAGCGCGCGCGTCGGACAGATGGTCACACAGGGAGCGTTGCTGCACTGGTTGCAGAGGACCGGGAAAAAGAGGCGGCGTGTAGCGGGAAAAGTTCCCTGCTCGACCGTCTTCACCCAGCAGCGGTTCACGCCGATCGGAATCTGGTGTTCAGCCTTACAGGCGATCGTGCACGCGTGGCAGCCTATGCACTTGCGCAGATCGATCGCAAAACCATAGTTCGGCACCGGGAGCGACTATAACATCGGTGGAGGGAGCTGTCGCTGACCGTGCAGGCTGTCTTCGCGGCAAGGTGCTCGGCGGCTTCGCGGCGGGGTGCTCGGCGCTTCGCGGCAGGGTGCTCGGTGCTTCGCGGCAAAGTGCTCAGTGCTTCGCGGCAAGGTGCTTGGCGCTTCGCGGCAGGGTGCTCGGTGCTTCGCGGCAGGGTGCTCGGCG
>QHWF01000332.1 GCA_003222455.1 Acidobacteriota bacterium | reverse complement strand
CGGTGAACCAGACGCAGCTCGACGATCTGCCGCTCGCGGGGCGCGACTTCTCGTCGCTCGCCAACCTGGCGCCTGGCGTGACCGGCGTCGGCGGAGGCGGCATCAACGCCGGCGGGCAACTGAGCCGCAACAACAGCGTCATCGTCGACGGGACGAGCAACGACGAGCAGGGGATTGCGGGCTCGCGCGGCAGCTTCTCGCTCGAGTCCGTCCGTGAGTACGTCGTTTACACGAACCAGTTCGCAGCGGAGTTCGGCCAGGCATCGGGTGCGATCGTCAGCGTGGTCAGCCGGTCGGGGACCAACAGGCTCGAGGGGCGTGTCTTTGGTTTCGACCGTGACGACGCACTCGACGCGCAGAATCCGTTTTCGAAAGCGCAGCAGTCGGGCAAGGCGCCGTTCCACGAGCTGCGGGGTGGTGGGTTTCTCGGCGGTCCGGTGGTGAAGAACAAGTGGCACTACTTCTCATCCTTCGAAGGCCTTCGCAACGAGACAACGAGCGTCGTCACGTCGCCGCTCGTGCCGGTCGATCAGCGCGAGGTCCCGCTGGAAAACTCCCGCGGTCAGTTCTTCGTCAAGTCCGATTACCAGTTTCCACATAACAACCGGTTCGAGCTCCGCTACCGCCGGGACGCCAACCTGCAGACCGGGAACAACATCGGGGGCTTGAACCCGCGCGAGCGAGGGTATGACAACGACAACAGGTACGCCGACGGTGTGGCGTCGTTGACGACATTGCTGTCGTCACACACCGTCAACGAGGCGAGGGTTCTCGTTGGCACGCTGTACACCTTCTACCTCGTCGACGGCTACGCCGACCCGACCGGCGTGAGCATCAGCCGTCCGTCGATCAATCTCGGCAAGGCGAATAACATGCCTCAGGGCTGGTCGTCGACGCGGTACCAGTTCGTCGACACGTTGTCGCACGCGATCGGCCGGCACGAGCTGAAAGCGGGCGGGGATATCCAGCTCGACGATCAAGATACCTACTTCCTGGGCAACAAGGACGGCACCTTCACCTTCCGAACCGATCTGCCGTTCGATCCGAACAATCGCGCGACTTATCCGTTCCAGTACACGCGCACGATCGGCGACTGGTACGACCCCCGGAAGAACCAGCTGTACTCCGCGTTCGCCCAGGACACGTGGCGTGTGGACGATCGATTGACGCTGACCCTTGGCGTGCGCTTCGACACGGAAACGATGTTCGCGAAAGCCAAAGCGATCAACGTGGCGCAGGATCTCGACAACTTCGCGCCCCGGCTCGGTTTCGCGTGGACACCATCCGCGAGCGCGCGGACCGTCGTCCGTGGCGGGTTCGGCATCTACTACGATCAGGGGTTCAACAACATATCCGGCAATATCAGCAATGCCGCGCGCTCGACGACGGTGACCGTGCTGAATCCGGGGTATCCGGATCCATACGCGGGCGGCACCATTGCAGCCACGAAACCGAGCTTGACGGTCGCGGCACCGGCAATCGACACGCCGTCGAGCCGAACGCTGAGCGTCGGTGCCCGTCGCGAGCTGACGTCGGGACTCGCCGTGGGCTTGGACTTCGTGCGGGCGCTCGGCTATCAACTCTTCAACGCCGTCGACATCAATGCGCCGCTGCCAGTCACAGCTGTGCGTCCGAACGGAAACTACCTCCGCGTCGTGCAATACGAGACGACGGGGCGGAGCTGGTCGAACGCGCTGCTCATGTCGCTCGAGCGCCGCTCAGGGCGCGGGCCGCTCTTCAACGTGTCCTACACGTTGTCCCGCCAGATCCGCAGCGTCGAAGATTTCGGCTTCACGCCGCAGGACTCGTTCAATCGGGACGCCGAACGGGCCCTGGCGAACAACAACCGAACGCACCAGTTCGTGGGGTCGATCGTGTGGCCGCTGCCGTACGGCCTGCAGGCGGCTGGCCTGCTGCAGGCGCGGAGCGGCCTGCCGTGGACGGTGACGACCGGCACCGACAATAACGGCGACGCCAACATCAACGATCGTCCCGACCTGGTGGTATCGGGCGGCGATCCCTCGGACCGCGCGACGTACAACAGCGCGTTCTCCGGCCGTGCCGGCACGCTTGGGCGAAACACGAACACGGGACCCGCATTCGCCCAGGTCGATCTGCGATTGTCCAGGTTCGTGAAGTTCAGGCGCTACACGTTCGAAGGCTTCGCGGAGGCGTTCAACCTGTTGAACCGCGCGAATCTGGGTGTTCCCAACGGCACGCTGACTTCGGCGCTCTTCGGCCAGCCGACCGGCCTGGCGACGGGCGCCGCTCCGAGGCAGATCGAGTTGGGATTCCGGTTCAATTTCTGAGGTTCGCCATTTCAGATGTTTCGAGGAGAGTGTTCCATGCGCCCACGTGCACTGTTCCTTGTATTCAGCCTGTTCGCGCTGAACGCCGCCGCGGCGACGCGCCCGATCGTGCTCGACGACTTCTCACGCTTTCAGGACGTGAGAGATCCGCACCTTTCACCCGACGGCGACTGGGTCCTGTACACGGTGACGGCCACCGATCGCGAGGCCGATCGCAGCCGCACCGACATCTGGAAGGTGAAGTGGGACGGCACCCAGACGAGCCGCGTCACCTACGGATCCGACAGCCCGAGCGCGCCGCGCTGGAGCCCGGACGGCAAGTACATCTCGTTCCTCTCGAGTCGTGCCGGCGGAGACGCGCGCGGCAATCAAGTGTGGGTGATGGACCGATCCGGCGGCGAGGCGCGGCAGCTCACCGAGCTCAAAGGTCGAATCGCCAGCTACGAATGGTCACCGGATTCGACGCGGCTGCTTCTCGTCTACCGGGAAGCCGACAGCAGTGAACCGGACCCACCGCGCGGGGACAGCCCGCGCGCGGCGCCCAAGCCGCTGGTGATCAACAAGTACCAGTTCAAGCGCGACGGCCAGGGATACCTCACGGGCAGCGCGCGTAACCGCGTCTACATCTACGACATCGCGGCTCGCGCGGTTGAGCCGTTGACGTCGGATGGAGACTACGAGGAGAGCAACCCGGCGTGGTCGCCGGATGGTCGCCGCGTGGCGTTCGTCAGCAACCACGACAAGAATTGGGAGCGCACAAGGAACACCGACGTCTTCGTCGCCGACGCGAAGCCCGGATCGAAGTCGCGCCAGTTGACCACGTCGCCCGGGGCGGACGGCGGCACGCTCGCATGGAGCCCGGACGGCGCGCTCATCGTGTTCGGGCAAGGCAGCGAACCGAAGTTCGACTTCCACAATATGAATCGGCTGGCGGTCGTTCCGTCCGCTGGCGGCACCCCGCGCCTGCTGACCAGCTCGCTGGATCGCGGAACCTCCTCACCGACTGTCACAGACGAAGGCCGGTTCGTCGTGTTCGAGGTCTCCGACGATCGCACCCAGTATCTCGCGCGCGCGCCGATCGGCGGCGGCACCGTCGAGCGGTTGATCGACGGCCCGAGGACCGTCGGCCAGGTTTCGCGAGTGGCTGCCCATACCGCCGCCGTCGTGTCCACAGACACGGCGCCCGGAGAGATCTATGCGATCGAAGCCACCGGACTTCGAAAGCTGACGACACACAATGACGCGCTCGTCGCGGAGCTCGAACTGATCGCAGCCGAGGATATCAGCTTCACGAGCAAGGACGGCACCGAGGTGCATGCGCTCCTGACCAGGCCGAGTGGCTACGTCGCGGGCCGCCGGTACCCGACGCTCGTGCGCATCCACGGCGGACCGACTGGCCAGGACAGCCACTCGTTCCAGTTCGAGCGGCAGCTGTTTGCCGCCCACGGCTACGCCGTGTTGAACATCAACTACCGCGGGAGCTCGGGGCGCGGCGCCAGGTTCAGCCAGGCTATCCAGGCGAACTGGGGTCATCTGGAGGTCGACGATGTGCTCGCTGGGGTCGAGTACGCGGTGAAGCAGGGGATCGCCGATCCGGATCGGTTGGGGATCGGCGGCTGGAGCTACGGTGGCGTCCTGACCGACTACGTGATCGCGAGCGATACGCGCTTCAAGGCTGCCATCAGCGGCGCCGGCAGCGCCAATCACATTTCCTTGTACGGCCACGATCAGTACGTATTCCTGTACGACAACGAGTTTGGCGCGCCGTGGAAGAATCCGTCGCTCTGGCTCGAGTTCTCCTATCCGTTCTTCCATGCCGACCGGATTCGCACGCCGACGCTCTTCCTCGGCGGGCAGGACGACTTCAACGTGCCGATCCTTGGCGGGGAACAGATGTACCAGGCGCTGACGACGCTGGGCGTCCCGACCGAGCTCGTCGTCTATCCGGGGCAGAACCACGGGCTCACCAGGACGAGCTTCCTGCGCGATCGCTACGAGCGTTATCTGGCGTGGTACGACAGGCATCTGAAGGGCGACGCCGCGACAAACGACGGTCGTCCGCCAGCAGCGAGAAGATGAAGGGGAAGCGTCAGCGCGCTGCCACCGGCGCGTAGAACGACACGCCGCGGACGTGCTCGTCGATCTTGAGCGGATGCTGCAGGGCCGGGAACGCGCGCTGCTCGCAATCCATCCGCTCGCACAATCGGCACGTGACACCCACCGGCACGGCGGCTTTGCGGTTGTCGATGTCGACGCCATCGGTATACACGAGCTGTCGCGCGTCGCGGACGTCACAGCCGATCCCGACCGCGAACACCGTGTGCGGCGAATGATAGCCGGCCGCCTCTTTCCGGATCGTGCGCGCCACCCAGAAGAAGACCGAGCCGTCCGGCATCTGCGACAGCTGGGTGCGGAGCATGCCCGGGGTCAGGAAGGCCGCGAAGACGTTCCAGCGCGGGCACGCGCCGCTGAACCGCGCAAACCGGAAGCCCGACGCGCTGAATCGCTTCGAGATGTTGCCGGCGACGTCAATCCGCACGAAATGAAAACCGACGCCTTCGGCGCCGGGCCGTCGCAGCGTCGTCAAGCGATGGCAGACCTGCTCGAAGCTGGTGCGGAAGCGATGACCGAGCACGTCGATGTCGTATCGCTCCGATCGTGCCGCTTCGAGAAACGATTGATAGGGCATGAGCACGGCGGCGGCGAAATAATTCGCGAGCGCGACCCGCGCCATGCCCTCGGCTTCGCTCGTGACCATCGACTCGCGGGCGATGCGATCGAGCACCGCACGCTGCGTGAGCAGCCCGAGCTGGTGGGCGACGTGAAAATTCCGGCTGCCGCGACGGAGCGCCTCCGACAGCGTGAGCACGCGGCGCTCGGGATCGAACCGCCGCAGCGCCCCCCGCATCGCGCCGACTGTTTCGATGCGGACCTCGACACCCTCGACGTCCTGAAGATAGCGAACGAGGCCGTCATAGATGTTCGCGAGCGTCAGACCGGCCCGCCGCCAGACCGCCTCGGCGCCGTCTTCGAGCTCGGCGAAGTAATTCCCATGATGCTGAATGAGATCGCTGACTTCTTCGGTGGGAGGGCGCGACCGATCGATCCCCGAGACTTCGTCGCCTTCCGACAGCTTCATGGCCAGCGTGTCGGCCGATTCCTGGGTGGTGCGGTACGCGTGATACAGGGTCAGGACGGCGCGGGCCACGCCCGGCGACTGCACGACGAGGTCGCGCACGTCTGTGGTCGTGATGTCGTGGCCCTCGAACACGGCATCGCCGAACGCTTCGAGCAGATCCGCTGAGAGGCGAGCATCCGAATCGGGCGAGAACGCGTGGAGATCCAACTGGAAAATCTGCGCCAGCTTGATCAGGTGCGAGGCGCTCAACG
>QHWF01000003.1 GCA_003222455.1 Acidobacteriota bacterium | reverse complement strand
TGCCCGGAGAAGCCGAGGCGGGGCTGCCAGGCTATGGTCTCGTCGACTTCACGGTGTCCCGGACGGTCGTGAAAAACCTCGATCTGTTTTTCGGCGTTCAGAACCTCACCGACCGGGAGTATTTCGTGGGCACGCTTCCGACCACGATCGGCTCTCCCCGCCTGGTCAACGGCGGCGTACGCGTGCGGTTCGCCGGCCGCTGATTAGAACACATTGAACGCAGAGGCCGCGAAGGCCGCTAAGAAAACACTGTGTTTCTTTGCGTCCTTTGCGGCCTCTGCGTTCAACCGTGATTTTCGCCCGAGGCCTAGGATGGTCTTGTCGCCGCGCTGGGCGGAGCCAGCTCTGTGGTGGGCGGGCCCTGTGGCGACCGCCAGCCGTCCATCGTCGACACGCGATGGACACAGCCGACGGTGCAGAACGGCGCACACGATTTCGGCGTCCTGAACTCGCGCCGGATATCGTCGATGGTGTACGTCTCCAGCGGCACGGCCGGGTAGCCGCGCTGCTGCGAGCAGTAGTGCACCAGCCCGTTCTCGCACACGTACAAATACCGCGCGCCGGCGCGGCATCGCCAGTCGTTCGGCCGTCCTTCCACCAGGTTGTCCTGAAAGCTCCGGATCCCTGAATAGAGGTTCTTGAATACCTGCCACGGTCCGCTGATGGCGGCCGACACCTCGTCGTACACGATACGCTCGGCTCGCCCCAGCGGTTTCAGCCGGCCCGTGCCGTCGTGGATGATGCCGATGGACGTGGAGAACCCGAGCTCGCGTGCGCGGGTGTTAATCGTGCGCGCGTCCTCCGGGTTCTTGATGCCGCCGCCGAGCACCGAGTTGATGTTGACGTCGAACGTCGCGTGCTCCTTCAGATGCTGGAGCTTCCGGTCGAGGACGCGGAGGCTTTTCTTCGACACCTCGTCGGGCTCGACATTGTCGATGCTGATCTGGAGGAAATCGAGGCCGGCTCGATTCAGCGCCTCGATCCGTTTCGGCACGAGATAGTAGCCGTTGGTGATGAGGCCCGCCATCATCCCGCGACGGCGGATGTGACCGATCAGGTCGTCCAGAGCCGGATGCAGCATCGGCTCGCCGCCGCTGAACGCGACCACGGACGTGCCGAGGGCGGCGAGCTTGTCGATGCGCCGCATCATCAGATCGGCGGGCACCGGGGCCGACACCTTGTCGTATTCGTTGCAGTAGCCGCAGTCGATGTTGCAGCGGCGGATCGGGATGATTTGCACGAGCAGCGGATGTGCCTGGTGGACCAGCCACCGACCGTGCTTTTCGACTGGCCGTCGTCAGAGCCATCTCACCATATCTTGAGATTTCAGATTTCAGATTTCAGCTTTCAGACTTCAGACTTCAGACTTCAGACTTGAGACTTGAAACTTCACATTTCACATTCCGCCGGCCTGAGGCGTTTGACGCGCTGACCGAGCTTGACCGAGTTGTCGAAGATCGCTCCAACCGGGATCACACCGAACAGGTGATGCCGGGCGACGGCGGCGAGGCCGGCCGACGCAATACACCCGCAATTGCTGCAGTCGGGCGCCCCGCCGAACTGACAGGGTGTGACGCGGGTGGTCAGGTCGGCAGAGATCACCCGTGTCGTCCGGGCGAACACGCATTCATCGGGAGAATCCGGTGGGTTCGCATACACATCGATGAGCCCTTCCGGCAATGCGAGCTTCGGATAGCGGACGCGCAGCGCGAGCAGATCGGCGACGACGCGTTTGCGATCGGAGGGGCGCAGGCGTTCGTCCGAAATCTCGCCGATCTGCGGCGTGTAGAGGCTCACCCAGATCTTTTCGACCTCGGTGCGCGCCGACCAGAACGCCAGAAACTCGTCGAGATATCCTGGCCGGTTGGTCAGTTGTCGCGTCGCGGTGCAGTGCACGGTGATGCGGTGGCCGGCGATATGTTTGAGGATGCGATCGTAGGTCGCGGGCGCCCGGCGCACGTCGTGTTCCGGCTGCAGGCCGTCGATCGACACCACAATCGAGAAGCGCCGGAGTCCGTGCCAATGGCTGGGGATTTCGCGTACCGCGCTGGTGACGAGCTGCGTATAAACGCCGCGCTTCGCCAGGATCGGCAACAGAATGTCGAGCTCGCGAAACCGGACCAGCGGTTCTCCGCCGACGATTGAGAGGTGAAGCGGGCGGTGCCGGTCCACCAGAGCCAGGACGCCATCGATCAGCTCCCGTCCCTTGAAGTCGCGCACCTGGCGCAGCGTTACTTCGCCACCCAGGTGATTGTCGCCATAGGCGTAACAGCCGGGGCAACGCAGCGGGCATTCCCGGGTGATCTCGATGGACATGGCCGGGATGTCGCCGGTGAGAATTCGCCCCCACGCCGAGAAGATTCCTACCATCCGTTCACTATAATGCACTCCATGAGACGACGCACGCTTCTGCAATGGATTGCGTCGACGACGGCCACGCTGCCGCTGCATCGGCTGCGCGTATTCGCGCAGCCGCGCGAGCTGACGCCGGAGGCGGTCGCGACACTGCACGAAATCGCGCCGACGGTGCTGCCGGCGTCGCTCGGCGCTGCGCGAATCGGCGGCATCGTCGACGGCTTTGTCGCGTGGACGCGCGGCTACCGTGAGGGTGTCGCGATGGCGCACGGGTACGGGCATCCCCGTCTGCAGAAAACACCGCCGTCGCCGGTGCCGGGGTACGTCGCGCAGCTGTCGGCGCTGGCCGGCAGTGCACGCGCCAAAGGCGGGGCGTGGGCCACGCTCGATGTCGAGGCGCGCCGTGCGCTGCTCGACGAGGCGTTCACGAAGGCCGGTGTCCGCGCGCTCCCGCCGAGGCCCGCCGGTCAGCACGTGATTGCCGACCTGATGGCCTTCTATTTCCGGAGCAGCGAAGCGAACGACGAGTGCTACCGGGCAATGATTCAGCGCGAATTGTGCCGGCCGATTGCCATCACGACACGGAAACCGCAGCCGCTTCGATGAATAGTCCGATCGGCTCTGGGCTCTCGGCTCTGGGCTCTAGGCGCGCCCTGCCGAACGTCGGTGTTAGGCAGCGAGTTGCTCCGTTCACCGCGTGTCAGCTCTCGTCGGCACACTTGCACGAGGATTTTCTGAGCAGGTCCAAAGCCGAAAGCCCTGAGCCTGAAACCTGAATATCACATTAGGTTAACCGGATTCGAACGATGCCTACTCACGAAACCGACGTCTGCATCATTGGCGGCGGCATCACCTCCGCGATGCTGGCGCAGAAGCTCTCCGAGCTGCGGCGCGGTCTCCATGTCACGGTCGTCGAAGCCGGACGATCGATCTTCGACGTGCAGAATCGCGGTCGCTATCGCGAACGTGCGGCCGCCTATGGGGAGCATCCGTGGCACGACGACTACATCGAGGATCAGCAGGCCAGCGGCATCATTTCGATGACGATGGCGGTCGGCGGCCTGGCGCTGCACTGGGGCGGGGCCTGCAACCGGTTCTCGGAAGAGGATCTCCGCTTGAAATCGATGTACGGGCTCGCGACCGACTGGCCCCTCGACTGGGCCGACCTCGAGCGCTATTACTGCGACGCGGAGCGCCGCTTGAACGTGGCCGGCGAGCCGGGCCCGTATCTCGAAGATCGCCGATCGGCGCCCTATCCGCAGGGACCGATTCCGCTCTCGTACAACCTGCAGATCCTCAAACGGTGGGCCGAACAGAGCGGGCTCAAGTTCAACGGGCTGCCGATGGCGCGCAACCTCACGGCGTTTGACGGCCGCGGCGGCTGCTGCGTCTACGACACCTGCGGCGAGGTGTGTCCGTCCGGCGCGCGCTACTCACCTGATTACACGTTCCGCCAGTTGATCGCGCCGAAGAAGATCGCCCTGCACGACCGCACGCTCGTGCGTCGGCTCGTCCTCGATGACACACGGGCCCACGTCGCCGCTGCCCGCGCGGTCCATCAGGATCGACCGGACGAAACCGTGGAGTATCGTGCGAAGACGTTCGTGATCGCGTCCGGCTATTGCTGGAGCTCGCATCTCCTCCTCTTATCTGCGAATTCGCGACTCCCGGATGGTCTGGCGAACAGGTCCGGCACCGTGGGACGGTACATGAACGGGCACCGGTTCGTCTCGGCGACGGCGAACATCGACGATCAGACGTTTCCCGGCCAGAACATGACCCACAGTCTGATCTCGCGCGAGTACTTCCGCTGCCGGACCGACAAGCCGTTCGTGCGGCACGACACGCGCGTGTGGGAAAGCTCCGCCGGCCGCGATCCGCGGCTGCGCGGACCCGACGGCAAGCTGCTGCTGGGCGAGGAGCTCCTGGCCGACTGGCGATCGCGAACCAGGGGCAGCTCGGTCCGCTTACGCGCATACGTCGACGTTCATCCGTCGGCAGACAGTCGCCTGACGCTGGATCAGTCGAAGAAGAACCGGCATGGCGATCCCATGCCGGCGATCGTGCATCGATTCGACGAGGCGACCACCGCTCGCACGGCGGCAACCAGGGCGCACGTGCTCGACGTGTTCAACACGCTGGCGAAGGCCGGCAATGGACGGATTGTGAACACGGGTGAGGGCGACTACCTCGATCATCCGGGCGGGGGCTGCCGCATGGGCACCGATCCGGCGACGAGCGTGTGCGACAGCTTCGGCCGCACGCACGATCACGAGAATCTGTTCGTCGTCGGTGCCCCGACCACACCGACCGGCGGGTGCACCAATGGGACCTTGACGTTCGTCGCGCTCACGCTCAGATCGGCCGACGAAATCGCCCGCGGCTTTCCGTCGGCCTAGCCCACGAAATGCACCCACCAAAAATGCAACCACGAAGTCACGAAGGCACGAAGAACGCACGAAGAATGTATTAATAGGTTTTCTTCGTGGTTTCGTGTCTTCGTGGCAAAAAATGTAGCAACCACGAAGGATGCTGAGATGCTGAGTTTCGTGTCCTCGGTGGTGGTTCTGCTATTTCACCGCCGTGAACATGATCTCCACCAGACCGTCGGCGCCCATGAGGCCGGTGCCGACTGTCGCACGTGCGGGGAAGTCCTTCGTGAACGTTTCCCGATAGCCCGCGTTCATGTCCTGGAACTTCGACATATCCGGGAGATACACGACGCCGTCGACGACCTGCGACCACTCGAACCCGGCCGCTTTCAACGTGCGCCCAATCCGCGCGAGCGCCTCGCCGGTCTGTGCCTTGACGTCCCCTTTGTTCGCCGGCGTGTTCCCGAGCATGCCGGCGAGATACAGGCGATTGCCGACGCGGATGGCCGAACTGAGATTCGGATTGGCGGTGCCCGGTGACCCATCGGCATTCGGCGTCGTGAACGCCGTCCGGCTCGGATCCTTCACCGCCACCATGGTGATCTCGACCACGTAGTCCGGACTGGTGAGTGCCGTTTTGACCGTCGCGCGTGCCGGCGGCATGGCCGGGAAGTACGTCCGATACGCCGTATTCATCGCCTGGAAGGTCGAGTCGTCTGTGACGAACACGCGTGCGCTGACGACATCGGCGAACGTCATGCCGGCTTCTTTCAGGATGGCGGCGCCGTTGTCCAGCACGGTCTTCGTCTGTGCCGTGATGTCGCCCTTCACGACGGAATTGTCCTTGCCGCTCCGGCTGACCAGACCGGAGAGGAACAGCGTGTTGCCGGTCTTGATTCCATAGCTGTACGGGTTCGGCGACTTGGTCCAGCCGCTCGGGTGGACCACCGCGCGTTGGCCGCCATCAGGGACGGCGACCATTGAGATCTCGACCTGTGCATCGGCGTTGGCCAGGGGTTGCGCCAGGACCACCGTCGTCCGGGCCGGCGGATCCTTGGGCCAGTAGGTCGAGTACACCTCGTTCACAGCGGGAAAGTCGCTCGCGCTCCGGAGATAGACCATCACGCTGGTGGCATTCGCGAGGCTCGAGCCCGCGGCCTTGAGAGTGGCCGCGATATTGTCGAGCGTCTGTTTCGTTTGTGCCTTGATGTCGCCTTTCGCAATCGAACCGTTCGCGCCGGTGCCAAGCGTGCCGGCCACGTAAATGAGGCCGCCGGCTTTGACCGCCGGGCTGAACGGAAGGCTCGGGTTACCGCCGGTCGTGATGATCTGCCTGGACGATGATTGAGCAAGAGTCATGGTGACAGCCGTGACGACGAAGGCGAGCACAGAAAGCACGCGCATGGGTCGCTCCTCTGATGAGAGCGACATTCTATACGGGAACTGACGCCTTAGGGTGCTCGGAACTTACGCGTTAGGGTGCCGTTCGCTGACGCCTTAGAGTGCTCGGAACTTACGCGTCAGGGTGCCGTTCACTGACGCCTTAGAGTGCTCGGAACTGACGCCGTCGAGTGCTCGGAACTGACGCTCCAGAGTGCCGCGAAGCACCTTGCCGCGATAGCGCGAAGCACTCTGCCCGCGCTAGCGCCAAGCACTCTGGAGCGACAGCGCCAAGCACGCTATTCGATCAGCCGCACCCTCGGCGTGAGACGCCAGTCGAACTCTCGCAGCCGATCCGGTCCGAGCCGCTCGACTTCCCGCAGCGCCGTCACCGCATCGTCCAGAAGCGCCTGGACGTCGATGCTCTGACAGCGCGGCGCAAACGGCGCGAGGTATGCGGCGCCCCGCGTCAGCATGTACACGGTCCCGTGGTGATTCAGGCGACGCAGATGGTGGAAGGCGACGCCGATCTGCAGGATCCCTTGGTAGAGGTAGCGGACGCGCCGGCGCTCGGCGCGCCAGAGGAGCTCGAGCGTTTCGTGCTGTTCGAAGAATTCGGCGCGATTGAACTGCGCGACGCCCTCGAGCAACGCCGGCGGCGGTGGCTCGTCGCAGCACATGCGGTATCTTAGTACCGATGATCGAGAAACGGCGATCGCGGATTCACGGATGGGGAGTGTACGCGACTCGAACGATTCCGAAGAACAAGCGCATCATTCATTATGCCGGCGAGAAGATCTCCAACCAGGAGAGCCTCCGGCGCGAGCGGCGCTACATCAAACGTGGACACATCTGGTGCTTCAAGCTGACGAACCGCACGGTGATCGATGCAGCGGTCGGCGGCAACGTTGCACGCTTCATCAACCATTCGTGCCGGCCCAACTGCTACGTCCACGTCCTCGAAGGCACCATCTGGATCCGGGCGGCGCGCACCATCCGGAAAGGCGAAGAGCTCAGTTATCACTACAACACTGACGGCGAAGGGCTGATCAAATGCCGGTGCCGCCCGGGATGCCAGTCGCTCCTGTGATTGTGTTCTACCTTCACGGGTTTGCTTCGTCAGCCCGATCGACAAAGGCCGCGTATTTCGCCGATCGACTGCGCGAGCATGGCATTCCACTGCTCTGCCCCGATTTCAACGAGCCGGACTTCGCCACGCTCACGCTCACCCGCATGATCGAGCAGCTCGGCGCGGAGCTCGCGCGTTTCGAGGGCCGCCCGGCGACGCTCGTCGGCTCGAGCCTTGGCGGCACGCTGGCGCTTCTTGCGGCCGCGCGGTTCGGTGCAGCCGTCGACCGATTGGTCCTGCTCGCACCGGCGGTCATGTTCGCGAAGCCCGGTCATCATCTGCTGCCACCCGAGCGCGTCGAGGAATGGGAGCACCGGGGCGCGTTGCCGTTTTTCCACCACGCCTGCGCCGGCGAGCGGCTACTGAATTTTTCGTTCTACGCAGACAGTCTGAAGCACGACGCGTTTCAAGCCGCGGTGTCCCAGCCGACGCTGATTTTTCAGGGGCTGCGCGACGCATCCGTCGACCATCGAACCGTCGAAGCCTTCGCGGCGGTGCGGCCGAACGTGACGCTCTCGCTCCTGGAGGACGATCATCAGCTGATTGCCAGCCTGCCGCAGATATGGGAAGGTGTGGCTGACTTCCTGGGCCTGACCGCATGAGCCGCCGAGCGGCTTGCCTGTTGCTGATGCTCATGGGCAGCGGTGCTGCCGCGGGCCCGGGTCCCCCTGGACTCTCGGGACCGATGACGACGGCACCGCTCCGTGCGCGGAGCGCCGCTCCGATCAAACTAGCAGCCCGTGGTGAAAGTCTGGCTGCTTTCGACGGGCGATGCATCCCCGCTCCACCCCACGGCGCACAGTCCGCGCCGTGGGGGCCCCGGGCCGGCTGCGTTGCTCCTCGCTCACATACTCCCGGTATGCTCGCTCGTCGCGCCTTGCCGGCGGGGCGCCTCGCCCGTCTCGGTGCGACGCCAGACCTTCACCACGGGCTGCCAGGCGAACAGCTGCGGGTCGGCATCCTCAAGCCGGGCGGTGAATACACGATTGTCACCCTCCCGCTGGAGACGTACGTCTCGCGCGTCCTGGCCGGCGAAGCGGCGCGCGACAGTCCTCCGGCTGCGCTCGAGGCGCTGGCGCTCACCGTCCGTACGTTCGCGCTTGCGAATCGTGGACGTCATCATGCCGACGGGTTCGACCTGTGCGATCAAACGCATTGTCAGGTGCTCCGGCCGGCAACGGCGGGCACGGAACGCGCGGCAAACGCAACCGCCGGCCGTGTACTTGTCTTTCACGACAAGGCACTCGCGTCGGTGTTTTACAGCGCTTCCTGCGGCGGACGCACCGAGATCCCGTCGGCCGTCTGGCCCGGCGCGGAGAACCCCTCGTATTTGCCATCGCACCGCGACGCCGCGTGCGGCGGCGCACCGCTGTGGAGTGCCGAGCTGCGGTCGTCCGAGCTGGTGCGAGCGCTCCGCGCGGCGGGGTTCGCCGGCACCACGCTCCGCGACGTGCGGATCGCTTCGCGCAACGCGTCAGGGCGAGTGGCGCGGCTCCGCGTCGTCGGCCTGCGACCGGATCGAATTTCGGGTCAGGAACTGCGCGTAGCGGTCGGCCGCACGCTCGGCTGGCAATACATCAAGAGCACCGTTTTCGAAATCCAGAAGAACGGCGACCTGTATCGATTCAGCGGCCGAGGGTCCGGGCATGGCGTCGGGCTGTGCGTCATCGGGTCGGCGCGTCTGGCCGCTGAGGGCAGGACCGTCGCCGACATCCTGGGGCGCTACTTCCCGGGCTTGACGATTGCTCAGTCGACGCCGGTGCCGAGTCCGATCGCAACTCCGGCGCCGGACATGGTTGTGGCGTTGCCGGAGGGCGACGAAGGCGAACGGGCTGCGGTCTTGAAGGAAGCTCTGCGATCGCGCGACGAGCTGGCTCGGACTCTTGGCGTTCCGCTGCCGCCACGGATCGTCCTGCGGTTCCATGCGACCACCGACGAGTACGAGCGTGCAACAGGCCGGGCATGGTTCACGTCGGCCGCTCTCATCGATGGCGAGCTCCACTTGCTGCCGCTCGTCATCCTGCGCGAACGCGGGATGCTCGAGCGCGTGCTGCGGCACGAGCTCGTGCACGTCCTGACCGATTCAGTGCTGGCGCAGCGGCCGATGTGGGTGCGCGAAGGCGCGGTGGCCTACTTCTCCGGCGAACAGCGGCCGAGCGGCGCGCAGCGTCCGGCCTTCAAGCCCGCATCGCGGGCCTCATGCCCGGACGATCGCGAATTGCAGCTTCCGGTGTCGGTGGGCGCCCTGAGCAATGCCCACGCGCGCGCCCGCGCGTGCTTCGCGCAACAGATCCAGGCAGGCAGGAACTGGCGCGACGTCCATTAGCAGCCCGTGATGAAACTCCGGCTGCATTCGGGGCACCCAGCGCGGCTGCCGCGCTGGGGACCCCGTTCGGCCGGCGATGCATCCCCGCTCCACCCCACCGCGCTGAAAAACGCGCGGTGGGGGCCCCGGCCGCTGACTGCGTTGCTCCTCTTTTAAATATTCCCGATCTCTCAGCACTGGAGCGCGTTTATAAGTGGCAATGACGATCGAACACTTCACGGTTGATCGCCCCAGCGAACTTCATTTCCGTGCCCGAGGATCAATTGGCGAAGCTGGAGGTAACGTCGGCCGCCAAGGTGTTTCCCGATCTTTTTCGCGTTCCACAAGAAGCGCTGCCGCGCGCACGCCAGCCAGTCGCCCGCCGCGAGAGCCGCCGCGGTCGCCGGCGTGGTCCACCGCCGGATGATGAACCGGCCATGCATCGTCAGTCCATATGCGTCGCGCGAGGCGAGGACCGGCTCGGATGTGAACAGTTCGGTGTATCCCGCCGCGGCCGCCGCCTCGGCTACGGCCGGTGAGAAGTCGCCACCGGGAACCGATGCGGCAGTCACCTCTTCCCCGAGCACGTCGGCGAGCACGGCACGGCTGCGCGTCCACTCGTCGAGCAACTGGGTCCACAAGCAGTGTCCCATGCGGAGCGGATGGGAACACGAGTGGCTGCCAATCGTGTGGCGCCGCTTCCGCAGATCGCGCACGTCGCGCTCCGCCAGAAAGCCCGGTGTGCCCAGATAGTTCACGGTGACGAAGAAGTGCCCGAGCATCCCGTGCCGTTCGAGCATGTCGGCCGCCACCAGGGCGCTGACTCCACCATCGTCGAAGGTGATCGCCGCGGCGTGAGGATCAGCCATTGCAGCCGGTTCGGCTGCCATGGCGGCCGGCCCGCAAGGAACATTGGAGCGCCGGAAGCGGTATCGCCGGTCGCGGGCATCGAGCCGGCTGGTAATTGCGGCGAGATGGGCGTCGAACATGTCCGGTGCGATCTTGTACAAGGCCGCATCGCGTCCCAGGAAGCCGCTCGAATCCTCCGCGCCCGCGGGAACGACGTCGTGATACATCAGCGCAGGCACGGTCTCAACTCTCAATTCGTCAGACGCCATCTAGAGGAAACATCACGATTGAACGCAGAGGCCGCAAAGGACGCAAAGAAACACAGTATTTTCTTAGCGGCCTTCGCGGCCTTTGCGTTCCAGGGCGGCGTCAGATACTCGGACACGCTCGTACCGCTGCGACGGTCAATGCCCGAGGTCGATCGGACTGTTGGTGGCAATACGGGATTCAACGGTCGAACGCGGCGACCGGCGCATGCGCATTTTGATGTAGGCACTGAGCCACGGCTGTCCCCAGGCTGCGGACTTCCGGGTGCTGGTGTCGATTGGTGCCGCTCTGCCGGCGGCGATGTCGATCAGTTTGTCGCGAATCGCATCGAGGTGATCGAGCACGACGCGGTGTTGCGTCACGACGTGTGATTCCGCCGCCGGCGCATCGACGCGGAAATACCCGAATACCGGTCCGGTGTCGATTCCCGTATCGATGCGAAGGAGGGTCGTTCCAATATTCTGATCGTCCCCGACGGCGCGGGCCCAGAAGCAGCCGTGCGCGTTGCGATAATCCGGGCAAATCCCCGGATGCAACACATACGTGCCGAGGGGCGGGATCGCGAAGACCTGCTCCTTCAGCAGCGTTTTGCACCGGGCCAGAACGAGGTCGGGCCGGCGTTCGCGGATGAACGTCTCTGCTTCGACGGAGTTGGGCGACGACACCACGAGCTCCGACGCATCCGGACGCCGAGGAAACGATCGGCGCAATCGATCCAGCTCGCGCTGTTCCCATCGGCGATCCGCAGCCACGTGTGCAACTCGATAGAAGAGACGGAAGGCGAGCACGTCGAGAAATCGGAACACGCCGACACGTGCGTGCTCACGCCTGATCCGCTTTGTCAGCCGCCGGCGGGGCTCGCGAATGACCAGTGTTCCGGCCAGCGTCGAAAACGAGCCAAGCCAGCGCGCCAGTCCCTCGCGGTCGAGAGGCGCAGTGTCATGGCAGATGAGCAGCGTGCGCATACTGTCAACTGTCAACTCTCAACTCTCAACTCTCAACTCTCAACTCTTAACTCTCAACTCTCAGCGGCAGATTTGAGAGTTGAGACTTGCGTGTTGAGACTTGTAACACACTACCAGCAGAGACCCCGGTACTCGGCGTTCACCTGCGATCCGGCAATCGGCAGCCGCACGAGATCGATCACGATTTGATCGGGCGTGGTCCTGGTCAGCGCGTCTGCGAATTCAGCCGATTGGTTGCCGACGATGATGACCTCGGAGTGCTGAACGAGCTGTTCAATGGAGTCGCACAGCAATGACGACAAATGCGGAATCTGCTGGTCGATGTACTCCTTGTTCGCGCCAACCAGGCGCGCGAGCGACACGTTCTTGTCGTAAATCTGCAGCGAGAGCCCCTTGCCCAGCAGGGCTTCCGCCAGGATCGCGCAAGGGCTCTCCCGCAGGTCGTCGGATCCTGCCTTGAAGCTGAATCCGAGCAGACCGATTTTCTTCCTGCCCGTCTCCATCACCTCGTCGAAGGCGTGCTGGATCTGCAGCCGGTTGCTCGTCAGAATCTGGGAGATGACCGGCAGCTCCACGTCCACTTCTTTCGCGCGGTACTGCAGCGCGCGCACGTCCTTCGGCAGGCAGGATCCGCCAAACGCGAATCCGGGTTTGAGGTAGTAGGCGGACAGGTTCAGTGTTTCGTCGCGACAGAAGATGTCCATCACCTCGTGGCTGTCCACGCCGAGCCGTTTGCACAGGTTGCCGATCTCATTGGCGAAGCAGACTTTGAGCGCGTGCCATGCGTTGCTGGTGTACTTCAGCATTTCGGCCACGCGAATGCTCGTGGTCACGAGCGGCGCGTCGATCGATTGATACAACGCGATCGTACCGCCGGCGTCGGCGGCGTGATTGTGGCCGACGAGCGTGAGCGGCGGCTTGCGAAAATCCTTGAGCGCAGTGCCCTCGCGGAGAAACTCCGGGTTGATCGATACGCCGAAGCCTTCGCCGTACGCCTTCCCCGATTCGTGCTCGAGCAGAGGAATGATGCGCTCGTTCGTCGTCCCGGGCAGCACCGTGCTGCGGACGACCACCACGTGATAGCTCGACTTGTTCCTCAGTGCGGCGCCCACCTGGCTGGCGACGCGTTCCAGGTAATTGAGATCCAGGCTGCCGTTGCGGCGGCTCGGCGTCCCGACACAGAGGAGCGACACCTCGGAGTCGGCGACCGCTTCGGCGGCGTCGGTCGTGGCACGCAGGCGTCCCTCGGCGACGCCGCTGGCCAGCAGATCGTCGAGGCCCGGCTCGATGATCGGGCAACGGCCGGCCTTGACGGCGGCAACCTTGTCAGGATTCACGTCGACGCCGACGACCTGATGGCCGTCGGCGGCAAACGAGGCCGCCGAGACGCTGCCAACATATCCGAGACCGAAAACAGAGACTCGCATTGTGTGATTCCTATGTGGTACGCGTTGCCTCGCGGCCGGCACCATGCAGGTCGGGCAACGCGGATGGAGCCCCTTCGGTCGACGGGTCGCGGCCCGCGGACGCTCTTGCGTCGGCGGACCCACGCGTCTGGCCAGTGATGCGCACCAGGGCTTGTTCCAATTTCCCTGCCACCGCCGACCAGTCGTACCGTTCGACGACGAGCGCGCGCGCCGCGGTTTCGAGGCGACGGCGGTGATCGATGTCGCGCAGCAGGTGCACGATTTCCCGCGCGAACGTCTCGGGACTGTCGGCCACCATCACGTGCTCGCCCCCCGTGACTGGCAGCCCCTCGGCGCCGACACTGGTGGAGACCACGGCTTTCCCCATGGCCAGGGCTTCGAAGATCTTCAACCGCGTGCCGCCGCCGATGCGAAGCGGCACGACGTAGACCGCCGCGTCGCGCACGTACGGCCGGATATCGTCCACGCGTCCGGTTACGCGCACGCCCTGCTGCTCGCGGAGCCTGGCCACGGCCGGCGTCGGCGCACGCCGCACGAGCGGCAGCACGTCGCGGCAGAAGAAGAGCATCGCGTCTTCGTTCGGGAGCCAATCCATGGAGCCGGTGAACACGAGCTCGCGGGCGCCGGTCTGGCTTGGAGACGTGGTGAAGTAGTGCGTGTCCACGCCGGTCGGCACCACGTGAACCGGCTGTCGAATCGCGTCCGGATAGATACGGGCAAAGGTGTCGCGGTCGGCGCTCGAAACGGCGAGCACGCTGTCGAACCGGCGAAGGGCTCGTTCCTCGTAGCGCAGCATCCGGCGGTACTGCATCGAATAGAGCCAATAGGAACGCCGGCTCGTCCTGGTTTCTGCGTAGCGGCGCCAGATTTCCGACTCGACGTTGTGGGTGAAAATCACCGCCGGGCAGGGAAGGCGGCGGGGAAGGTTGACGGCCGGAAACAGGAAATCGCAAACAATCACGTCAAACGCGCGCTGACGCAGGAGATCGTTGAGCCGCCGCCTGAACGCCGCCGAGCGGTATTTCCCGACGGCATAGGGCAGCGGATCGAAGAGATGGATCGCGGCGTCGACGTAGAAACGCCAGGATCCCTTGGGCGAATCGGATCGCGGGACGATTTCCGTGTCCGGCTCTGCGAACGCCAGATACGTCACCTCGTGGCGCGTCGCAAGATGACGCAGCAGATGCCAGGTGCGCAGCTTGCCCCCCTTGTCGAGCGGCAGCAGCAAATCGGACTTGAGCCAGAGCACGCGCATTACGCAGCTTCTCCAGGCGGCGGGAGCGCGACGTCCGCGGCCGCTGCGCTGGGGCGCAGGCGCGGCGGCGCCGGCAGCGTCTGGGGGCCGTCGTTGTCGATGAACGTTCGATGCCACAGCTCGAGGTTCATCAGGCTCCAGATGCGATCCCCGCCATCGGTGCGGTGTTCGGCGTGATCGCGCAGCAGCCGATCGACAGCTGCCGGCTCGATGATGCCGCGCTCGCGCGAGCGCCGGTCCAGCAGCACGTCGCGCGCGACGGCATTCCACGGCCCCCGTGTCCACTTGGCGAACGGCACCGGAAAGCCCATCTTCGGCCGGTTGAGAATCGATTCCGGCAGCAACCCTTTCATGGCCGCGCGCAGAACCCGCTTGGTGGTCAGTCCCGACAGCTTCCATTCGTCGGGCAGCTGCGCCGCAAACTCGACCAGCTTGTGGTCCAGGAACGGAACGCGGCTCTCGATCGAGGCCGCCATGCTCATCTGGTCCTGCTTCATGAGCAGTTCCACCAGATACGTTTTCATGTCGGCATACAACAGGCGATCCAGGAGCGTGCCGTTCGGTTTGTCGAAGTGCGCGCGCGAGGCGGCGTACGCCCGCGGTCCCGTTGCTCCGTCACGCAGGCCGGGCGCGAGCAACCACCGCTGATCACTGAGCCTGATGGACGCGAAGTTGTCGAAGAACATCGACTCGGGCGTCCGCTCCATCGCCAGAAAGCTGCGCGTCGCGTAACGCGCCAGCCTGCGCGGCAGCCGGGGGACGACGCCGCGCGCAATCGACGTGCGGAGAACCGGCGGCACGAGACGCTCGTAAATCGTTCCGGCCCGCCAGTTCCACGCGAGCCGCAGATACTTGCCGTAGCCGGCAAGCAGTTCGTCGCTGCCTTCGCCGGTCAGGACCACCTTGACGTGCTGGCGCGCGAGCGCCGACACGAAATACAACGGCACGCTCGACGTGTGCGCGATCGGCTCGTCTTCGTGCCACACGAGCTTCGGCAGCGCTCCGAAAAAATCGCGGTCGTCGATCACGATCTCGTGCGACACCGCCCCGATGGCGCGGGCCACTTCGCGCGCGTACTCGAGCTCGTTGAAGGCGCGCTCGCTGAACGCCACGGAGAATGTCTGCAGCGGCCGATCGATCATCCGCGCCATGATCGCCGCGATGGCGCTGCTGTCGATGCCGCCCGACAGGAACATTCCCAGCGGAACGTCGGCCATGAGACGAAGCCGGACCGATTCTTCGAGCAGGCCGCGGAACTGACGCACGACGTCCGGGCAGGCCTGAAGGCCTGCACTACGGGAGCCGCGGCTCTGAACGTCTTTGCCGGAGCTCTCGCTCTGAGGATCTGCGCTACTGGAGACGGCGTGCCGCCAATCGCCGCGGCCCGCCGGCACGTCCCAGTACTCCTTGATGCCAACATGCCCATCCTGGAACGTGAGGCGGTGGCCTGGCAGCAGCTTATAGACGCCATGGAACATCGTCTCTGCGCCGGACGTGAAGCGTGTGCTCAATACTTCGGGCAGCACGGCGATATTCGGCGCGGCGTCGATCAGACGGCTGGTGAGGATGGCCTTGATTTCCGAGCCGAACAGCAACGTGCCGCCGGCCCGGCACCAGTACAGCGGCTTGATGCCCAGCCGATCGCGCACGAGCAGCAGCCGGCGCTTCGGCGCATCCCAGATCGCAAACGCAAACATGCCGCGGAGTTGGTGGACGCACTCGTCGCCCCACTGTTCGTAGGCGTGGACGATCGTCTCCGTATCGCTCCTGCTCCGGTAGCGGTGGCCGCGGCTCTCGAGGTCGCGACGGATGTCGGTGTGGTTGTAAATTTCGCCGTTGAACACGATCCAGACAGTGCCGTCCTCGTTCGACGTCGGCTGCTGTCCGGTGCTCAAATCGACGATGCTCAATCGCCGGTGTGCGAGGGCCGCGTGGGGATCGATGTGAAGACCTGCCTCGTCCGGTCCGCGGTGTGTGAGAACGTCGCGCATCCGGACGGCGCGCGGCGCCGCCTCGCGATCGAGCCCGTCAACGGAGACGAATCCAGCAATTCCGCACATGACTAAGCCGCCTGGCCATCTGGCTGCCGTCCGAGCTCTCCCCCTGCCGATCTCGCGGGCGATTGAACGGGATTGCGCCGCTTGCGCGAAGCGTCCACGCCGTCCAGGAACTGACGGAACCAGAGCTCGAGCATCACGAGGCTCCAGAGACGATGCCGGTGGTCGGACCTGCCGCTGCGATGCTCGCGCCAGAGACGGACGATCTCGCGGTCCTGGAACATGCCGCGATTGCGGAGACGGCCGTCGAGCAGCAGGTCGTTCACCATTGGCGCGAGCGGGCCGCGCAGCCACTCACCGGTCGGCGCCTCGAACCCCTGTTTCGGCCGATCGACGATCGACGCCGGAACGCGCCGCTCGAGAAGTCGCCGGAGCAGGTGCTTGCTGCGCCCGTTTTTCAGCTTGAGCGCCGTCGGCACCGTCGCGGCGAACTCGAGCAGCGTGTGATCGAGCAGCGGTTCACGCGATTCGAGCGAGACCGCCATGCTCATCTTGTCGACCTTCGTCATGATGTCGTCGGCGAGATAGGTTTTGACGTCGACGTAGAGCGCGCAATCGAGCGGATCGGGTGACGGGCACGAGTCGTACGCGATCCGGAAACCCACGAACGGATCGGCGTCACGTACCTGCGCGGCGAAATCGGCCGAGTAGAGCGTGGAGCGGAGTCCGGTTTCGAAGAGGCCGTACGCATGTTTGCGGGCGCAGGCCTCACCGGGCGTGAGCGCGAGGTGCCGCAGCGAGCGGGCGCCCTTGACGCTGAGCGGCAGGGCTCCCGCCGCGCGACCGACCACCTTGGCCCCGGACGTCCGCAGCACCCGCCGCGCCGACGATTCCCACCGTTCCACCCGATGCCGCGCGTATCCGGCCCACAGCTCGTCGCCGCCGTCCCCCGACAAGGCGACCGTCACGTGCTCGCGTGCGGCCTTTGACACGTAGTACGTCGGGACGGCGGAGTGGTCCGCGAACGGTTCGTCGAGATGCCACACCAGCTTTGGCAGCAGATCCACGATGTCGGGCCGCACGATGTGTTCGTGCTGCACGGTTCCGAAATGGGCCGCGACCGTCCGCGCGTGCTCGAGCTCGTCGAATCGGTGCTCGTCGAACCCGACCGACGTGGTGACCACGGGGCTCGCGCTCGTCTTCACCATCGCGGCGACAACGGCGCTCGAGTCGATGCCGCCGGACAGGAACGCCCCGAGCGGCACATCGCTGACCAGACGCATTCGCACCGATTCGGTCACGAGGGCATCCAGCCGATCGAGATATTCCTCTTCGCGGGCCGGATCGCCGTCACCGGTGAACGTCAGATCCCAGTACCGGCGAACCGAGACACGGCCGTTCTCGGCCACCAGGTAATGCGCCGGCGGCAGCTTCCACACCGATCGATAGATCGTCTGCGGCGTCGGCACGTACTGCAGCGCAAGATATGCATCCAGCGCTTCGGGGCTCCAGTCGCGGGGCACGGCCGGATCCTCGAGAACCGCCTTCATCTCGGAGCCAAAGCTCACGCCCGACGGCGTGACGGCGTAATACAAGGGCTTGACGCCGATCCGATCCCTCACGAGCAACAGGCGGCGCTTCGGCTCGTCCCACAGTGCATACGCGAACATGCCGCGGAACCGATCGACGGCGCGGTCGCCCCATTGTTCGTACGCGTGCACGATCACTTCTGTGTCCGAATGGGTGCGGAACCGGTGTCCGTGCGCGATCAGCTCTGCACGCAGCTCGGCGAAGTTGTAAATCTCGCCGTTGAACACGACGCGGATCGTCCGGTCCTCGTTCGCCAGCGGCTGATCGCCGGTCGACAGATCGATGATGCTCAGACGGCGGTGCCCGAGCCCGATGCCGGGGCCGACGTAGAAGCCGTCCGCATCGGGACCGCGATGCGCGATGACGTCAGTCATCGCGACCAGGCGCTCGCGATCGATCGGCTGCGTCGGCGTGAAATTGAACCTGCCAGCGATGCCGCACATGTCAGGAGGCTGCCAGCTGAGGGTTTTCGACCGGAAGCGCGCCGCGACGGGCCAGTTCGTTGACGTACAGACGGTCGAGGTCCGCCACCATCCGATCGAACGAGTACCGCGCGTGCGCCTCGCCGCGTGCGGCCGCGCCCATGCGCGATCCGATCGACGAGTCCGCCATCAGCCGCAAGAGGCACGTGCACAACGACGCCGGATCGTCCGGCGGCACCAGCAGCCCGGTGCGGTTGTCGGCAATCAACTCGACGATCCCGCCAACCCCGGACGCGACAATTGGCAGGCCTGCCGCCATCGCCTCGAGCACCGCGTTGGGGAACGCTTCGGAGCGGGACGGCAGGACGAAAATATCCGCGGCATCGAGACAGGCGGGAACGTCGTCGCGATGCCCGTGGAAGGTGAACGCGTCCTGAATGCCCAGCGATCGCACCCGTTCGATCAACGCGTCGCGGCCGGGCCCGTCGCCCACCAGGTTGAACTTCGCATCCGGTACGCGCAGGAGAACGTTCGCGGCGGCGTCGACGAGGACGTCGTGACCCTTTTCGGGTCGCAGATTGGCGACGACGATGACGTTCCGCAGGCGGACCTTCGGCGCGGGCGGTCTGGTGAAGGCCCGCAGGTCGAGCCCGTTCGGCACGACGGTGATCTTTCTGCGCGGCACGCGCTCGAGCTCGAGGCGCCTCGCGGCGGCACGCGAGTTCGCAACGATTCGATGCGCGAACGCGTACGCCGTCCGCTGCATCGCAATTTGTGCCGGTGTCTTGTCGGGGTTGATTTCGCGCCGGTTCGCAATCCGGACCGGAACACGGGCCAGCGCCGCGGCTGGCAGACCGAAGATGTTCGAGTAGAGCTCGGTCGTGTGCACGACGGCGATCCGGCGGGTGCGGCACCATCGGGCAAACTCCCATGCGTGGCGCAGCGTCAGCGGCGTGCGAAAGCTTCTGACGGGAAACTCGGCAACCGACGCAGCCCGTTCTGCGGCCCGCCTGAACCAGGTCCCGCGGGCATGAAAGCACGCAATGTGCACCGCCCACCGATTCGGATCGAGACGCCGCACCATCTCGATCATCTGCCGCTCCGTGCCGCCAGGCTCAAAGCTGGTCATCACCATGGCAATGGGCACGCGGCCGGGTTTCAGCTCGCCCACCGCATCAGTAAACGGCACGCCCCAATCTGAGCAAGCGAAATGCCATCAGAGTTCAGGAAAAGCCGCGGAGTTTCCGTTAGCGCGACTGTACAGCAGGGGTCGAGAGAACTGCAGGTGCGGAGAGTGGCAACCGGTTACGCACCGCATCTGATGAGCAGCCGCGATCGTCGGCCGAGCCGCTCGCGCGGTCGACGTACTGACGATGCCAGCGCTCGAAGACGACCAGCTGCCACAGCCGCAGTGAGTGGTCTCGCTTGCCGGAGAGGTGCGCTTCGACCAGCCGCCGGACAAACGACGGCTGGAAATAGCCGCGTTGAAGACTGGCGGACGACAGCAGTGTGTCAGCGAATAGTTCCCGGAGGTTCCCCCTGAACCAGACGCCGAGCGGCACCCCGAATCCCTGCTTTGGCCGATCGAGGATCTCCTGTGGCAGCAACGTGGCCGCCACTTCCTTGAGAACGTGCTTCCGGCGCCCATTCGCGATCTTCAGGGACGCAGGCAGCCGGGAGGCGAACGTAATGACCTCGTTGTCGAGCAATGGCACGCGCGATTCAATGGAATGCGCCATGCTCATGCGGTCCACTTTCGTCAGCACGTCGTCTGGCAGATAGGTTTCCGCGTCGAAGCGCATCATCTGGGTCGGCCACGCCAGGTGTGCATAGCGTTCGAAATGGCGTGCGAGCCGCACCTCCGGATCGACGGCGTCGAGTGCGCGCAGGACGTCGCGCGACAGCAGCGCGGGCTTTTCGTCGGCGCCGAAGAACCGGATTGAATCGATATACCGGCCCCGGGCGTCGCGGCCGACGTGACGGAGGAAGTTCTTGCCGCGCACGCCGTGCGGCAGCCTCGCCGCCGCCATGGCCGCGACGCGTCGCAGCGCACGCGGGCTGTAACGGTCGAACGCCAGGACGCGGGGATGAGGAACGTACCGATCGTATCCACCAAACAGCTCGTCACCGCCATCGCCGGACAGCACGACGGTGACGTGCCGGCGCGCCATCTCCGAGACGTACCACGTCGGTATCGCCGATGAATCGGCGAACGGTTCGTCGAAGTGCCGGACGAGCCGATCCAGGATGCTGAGCGCGTCGGGCTTGACCACGAGCTCGTAATGATCGGTGCCGAAATGCTGTGCCACGCGCCGCGCATGCGCGAGCTCGTCGAACGCGGGCTCGTCGAACCCGATCGAAAACGTCTTCACGCGTCCGCCCGACGTCTGCGCCATCAGGCCGACGACGAGGCTCGAGTCGATGCCTCCGGACAGAAAGGCGCCGAGCGGAACGTCGCTGACGAGATGCGATCGGACCGCATCCGACAACACGTCGCGCAGGTCGCGCACGGCGTCGGCTTCGGACCCGGCATACGTCTCGTCCACCGCCAGCTGCCAGTACTGGTGGACCGTGAGCTGTCCGTCGCGCCAGACCAGCAGGTGACCGGGTGGCAGCTTGCGGACGCTCTTGAAGATCGACCCGTCCGCCGGTGTGTACAGGAAGGACAGGTAGTGGTCGAGCGCGTCGACGTCCAGATCGCGCGGCAGGTCCGGCGCTTCGAGCAGCGACTTGATCTCCGAGCCGAAAAAGAAGCGGCCGTTGACCACGGCATAGTGCAAAGGCTTGATGCCGATGCGGTCGCGCGCGATAAGGAGCGTGCGCGAACGCATGTCCCAGATCGCGAGGCCGAACATCCCTCGCAACCGCCCGATCGCCGCCGTGCCCCACTGTTCGTACGCGTGAACGATCGTTTCCGTGTCCGAAGCCGTGTAGAACCGGTGCCCCGCCGCGACGAGCTCGCTGCGTAGCTCCCGGAAGTTGTAGATCTCGCCGTTGAAAACGACCCAGACCGTGCGGTCTTCGTTGTGGATCGGCTGGTGACCGGTCGACAGGTCGATGATGCTGAGCCGCCGCATGCCGAGCCCGACGCCCGAGTCGACGAGGGCGCCCTGATCGTCCGGCCCACGATGCCGGATGACGTCGCACATCCGCTCGATGAGATCGTGTGCGGTCGCCGCATCGAAAGGTGACCGAACGGCGGACGATTCGACGAATCCGGCTATGCCGCACATGGGGTGAATCCTGCGAGGTTCGTCCGAGAAGTCGACACAGAGGAGGCGGAGAGGGGGCTCATGCTGGCTCGTGAACTCTCTAACGAACGTGGAATCTGGAATTCGGAATCTGGAATTCGTAATCCGGAACCTGCCCGAGGTGCCAATCGGGTGCGCGCTGCGGCAGCGCCACGTGCGTGCGGCCTGCCGTATCGCGGACGACCGATCCATCCACCAGGCCGAGCCGCGTGAGGCGGCCGTCGCGATCGATGCGAGCGAGAAGCATGCGCGCGTCGGTTTCGAGATCGCCAGCGCGCCAGGTCGGCGAGCCCGCGGCGCTTCCGGCTTCGACTCGACCTCCACTCGACAATGGTTCTGCGAACATGACGTCATCGACGGACTCGGCGCGGCGGATGCGCAGCATCGCCGCGTGCGCCAGCGTGCCGGCTGCCGACGAGACCTGCTGCCACTCGACGTCGTTGACCGGTTCATGCCGGCGCAGATCGAATACTCCCGCCATCCAGAACGGTCCGGTCGCTGAGTGGCTCACGCGAACGGTCGTCGAGGGGGCAAGTTGTCCGTACACGGGCGAATACACGCCCAGGCCGGCTGCTCGATCGTCACGGAACGTTTCAATCACCCCCTCCGGCACCATCAGCGTCATCGTCTCGAGTGAACCAGCGGTGCCGCGGCACGCATCGTCTTCCGCCGCTGGTGTGCGCTGACTGGTGAACGTCACTCGACGACCGTCGGCGTCAACGTGCCAGTCGGGATGCACGTGCCAGTGAACGGCGGCGGTATGCGGGCCGACGGGGTCGATGAAATCCGCGATCACGAGAAGGTCGCCGTGCATCGCCAACACGCGGCGGCGATGTCGGGCCGGCCGATAGCCGTCATGGGATCCATCGAAGTAATCGAAGTGCTCGTTCGTGCGCCAGCAGTGGACGCGGCCGTTCGCCACGTGCGACCAGTGAAATGGTCCGCACGGGATGGACTGCGAGCGATCGTCGAGCGTGAGCGTGTTGTGCAGCGCCGACGATCGCAGCCGATCGCGCATCCTGCGGTCGGTCGTGTAGCAGCACGTGCCGGGATCGACCAGCAGCGGCCGCCCGCGGACGGTCAGTGTCAGCGACAGCGCATCCGCGTGCGCGTGGCCGCCGTTCTGATATCCGTGCGGTCCGCCGTCGACCAGCAGATGATCGCCCTCGCGCGAACGCGAGATGTAGTAGCCCATGTCGGGCAGCGCCGCGGAAGGAATTCGGAACTCGGAATGTGGAATGTGGAATGTGGATTTCGCAGCGAATTCGGGGCCAAGCAGCCACAGCGCCTCTTCCGGCGGCGGTCCGATGGCGAGGTCGGGACGGCCGATCGCTGCGGCTGCCACGCTCAGCGTGTCGCGGATATCGTCGTTCGGCCGTGCCGTCATCGGAAAGAGCGATCCTCCATCATCGTCACCGACATGCGGGAGGCGTCCGCAATCCGGCACGAGCAGGCGCGCGGCCACGGCCAGGCGCGTGACGGCTCGTTCGAAGTCGGAAGCGGCGGGATCCCGCGTGAGTCGAGCGACGATGAGCGCGAGGATGTAGAAGTCGAGCGCGTAGCGATGGTAATGGGTGGAGCGCTCGGAGTGACCGCCGTCGGGGCCGATCTGCCGCTCCATCTCGGTCACGAGCACCTGGCGGCCGATGATTTCCCATTGCCGGCTGGCGGCGAGCTCGCGAATGGCCCGCCCCGCCACGTACAAACCGAGCCCTTCGCCGAGCAGGTGCGTGTTCGGACTGAAATATCGCGAGAGGTTCTGTTGGACCTGGGTCAGCTGATCGTCGATCGCCAGCAGCAAATCGACGGTCCAGGGTTCTTCGTCTCGATCCGCCGAGTCGGGATCGCGGACGAAGAAGTGCAGCGCCCACAGCCACGACACCGATCGGAGCGCGAGCTCCAGCATGCTTGCCCAATTGATGCCGGTGAGCGGCGGATTCTGATCGAGCCAGCTCACGAGCTCGGCGCGGAATCTGTCGCGATAGCGCGCTTCGTTCGACAGCCAGTAGGCGCGACCCAGTGCGAGCCAGTGCTGATGCCGATTCAGCTCCCAGATGATCTTGTGATCGCCGCACTCGGGATCGAGGTACCTGACGGTCGACCAGAAGCGTCGCGGTGCGCAGCGATGGTGGACCGGGTCGAAGTGCCAGTCCGGGAGGCCGGGAGGGTCAGGGCGGTCGGGGCGATCGGGATGGTCAGGGACGCGTGTCGCGTCGAAGCGAAGCCCCCGATATCCGAGCAGGTCGTATTCACCGGCCAGAATGCGGTCAGCGCGAGCTGTCGCCTGGCGCAGGCAGTCCGGGAACCGGGCGTGCACGTGTTCGACGATCGATCGCCGGCGTGATTGGCTGAGCGGAAACCGTTGCGGCGCCGTCACGAAGTAACGCGAGAGCGCGCAGTGCGCGTCGAGCCATTGCCGCTGGCCCAGCGACCGGCGCACGTCATCAAGCCCATCGTCAGGCGCGAGCCGGGAACGAAGCTGCCGGCGGTCCCAGTGCGGTTGACGAACGGCCGCCACGGCACGGTCTCGGGCGATGCGCGCGCCGGCTCCAGCGCGCCACACCAGCTCGGCACGATCCATCTGCGCCACCCGCGCAAGCGTTCGGCGGATCATGATGTTGGAGCAGAACGATGGGTCGGCGGCGATGGCATCGATTCAGAGCCGACAGACTGATGCGGGCTGGTGGATTGTTCAGGCCGCGTGAGCACCTCCCGATATGCCGCCAGCCATTGGCCCCGCACGCTTGGCCACGTGCACGCCCGGCACCGGGCATATGCTGCCCCAGCCAGTCGCTCGGCCAATGCGGAGTCGTCGAGCAAATCCAGCACGTGGGCGGCGAGCGCCTCGTGATCGTCGAGCGGGGCCAGCAACCCTTCTTCGCCGGACGTAAGGATTGCCGGTACGCCACCCGCCGCCGTCGACACGACTGGCAACCCGCTGGCGTAGGCCTCGATGACCGACGTGGGCATATTGTCGATATTGGGGCTCTGAATATAGATGTCGTTCGCTGTGTAATAGCCGGCAATCTCGTCGGGGCGGACCTGTCCCACGAACACGACGTTCTTCAGCTCGAGGCGTGCGACCAGCTGCCGCAGCATCCCGTCCTGTCGGCCGCCGCCCACCAGCGTCAGGCTCGCATCCGGCCACCGGTCCTGCACGAGGCGGAACGCGCGAATGGTGCAGGCCACGTTATAGAGCGCGTGGAAGTTTCTCGTCGATACCAGTCTGGGGCGCAGCGGTCCGCGTGCCTTGAACCTGAACCGGTCGAGATCCACCATGTTCGGAATCACGCGTGCGTGGACGCCGAACTCGCGGAAGACATCGACGAGAAAACTCGACGGCACGACATTGCTGTTGACCCGCGCGAGAGTGCGCCGCGCGATCGAGGATCGCCGCAGGTGATCCGGCGCCTCTCCGCTCCGATAGTTCAGGATAACCGGCCGGCCGAACGCGCGGCCGATCAAGACGGCGGGCAGCGGCGCGAGCAGAAAAGACGCGTATGACGCAGAGAAGACGTGAACCACGTCAGCACGCGCCAGCTCCCTGAGAAGGAGGGGGATGTAGGTCAGCTCGGTGACGAGCGTGCGCACATACTTCAAACTGAGCAGCCGTCGGAACGGCAAGGGTGCGACCGGATTGACGGGTACGAGCCACGCATCCACATCCGGATCGTTCCGCCACGCGCGCAGCAGCCGATCCGCCTGCACCGCCTGGCCGCCGAGTATTCTCAACGACGGCGCCACGAGCGCCACTCTGATTCGCTGGTTCACTCCCAACTTCTCCGTGCTCCGGCGTTTGAAACATCGGACGCTCACGCAAGAGGCACGCCGGAGCTCGACCTCTAGGTCTCACCTCAATTTGATCCTGACCCTGGGTCTGACCCTGCTCGTGGGGGTCGCTCTATCGGACACCTCTTCACCCGTCGTGAAGGGCACTCTGCCGTCGCGCATTTGAGGCGAACACGACCGTTAGCTCGTGCATCGTTTTCGGCCCTTTATTTTTCAACGCAAAAGCGCGCATCGGTGGGCAGGTATGTAAGAGCTGCCATAAGGTTCAGTTCACGAGTGGACATGCGCCCGTTGTGTAAACGTCGCGAAACGATGTTCTGCGCGCAATTCCAGCCATTACCAACATTGGCGACAAGCTTGCCACTCGTCGCCGCGATTACCGGTCTTACCTCAACGATTGCTTGTGGAGGTGTCATGCAGCAGTGGTGTGTGTCCAGTCGGCCTGCTCGTGTGTTCGCTCCTCTCGCGTTCGGCGTGATCGCACTCGGAGTCGCTCCGCTACCGACGTCGGCTCAAACCACTGTGACATTGAATGATCCAACCTCGGAAGTCGTCTACGCGACGATTCGCGGCGGCAGTTACGCCAATTCCAATCTGGGGACGCTGCTGGCCACTCGCGCGGCTTCGAATCCTGAATACCACCGCCGTGCGCTGTTGAAGTTCGATACGCACAACGGAATTCCCGCGGGCAGCACCGTGACGTCGGCGCTGCTGACCATCACAGTCAAACTGGGGAGTGAGGACAAGACGCGCTCGATTGCTGCGTATCAAATCACAACATCGTGGAACGAAAACGAAGTCACCTGGCGCAGGCGCCGAACGAGCGCGCCCTGGATGACGTTGGGCGGCGACCTGGGATCGAAGCTCGATCAGGAAATCGTGGGGAATGCCCCAGGCACGAAGGTGACGTTCAACGTCACCTCCCTGGTGAAACAAGCGGTCGCCGGCCTGCTCGGAGATTCACGTTATACCCGAGTCGCG
Organism: Acidobacteriota bacterium; assembly: GCA_003222455.1. Lineage (GTDB taxonomy): Bacteria > Acidobacteriota > Vicinamibacteria > Vicinamibacterales > CAVVIG01 > QHWF01. The sequence goes on along the minus strand of QHWF01000003.1, from coordinate 7,365 downwards.
CTGGTGGATCTCGATGGGTCAACGTCCGAATCCTATCGGGAGTATTACACCCCGAACGACTCTAACGCCTCGGTTCGCCCGGTCCTGAAAGTCACGTATCATCACGGGTCGACCAGCACCGCGGCACCCCCTCCCGCTTCCTCGTCGTCCTCGTCGTCCTCGTCGGGGGGAGTTCGACGCTGCGTGTCCTGCAGTGGAATACGCATCATGGCGGTGTCGGCACGGATGGTGAGCAGGATGCCGACCGGCTGATCAAGAAGGCCGCGAGTTTCAAGCCCGACATCGTTTCATTCAATGAAGTCGAACGGTACAACGGTTCCGATAATGACGGCCCCGCCGTGATAGCGGATCTGATGAAGAAGCACACGGGGCAGAAGTGGTACTACACGTTCTCGTCTGGCACAGGAGAGTCGACTGGCATCGGCAATCTCGTGATGTCACGGTATCCGTTCGACTCGACCGGCGTCCGAATGCTCAGTCACGACCGCGCAGCCCTCGACGTGGTGATTCATGTTCATGGCCGCGATATCCATTTCACGTCGACCCATCTGGATGCCGATTCTACGGCTTATCGCCTCGCGGAAATCGGCGAGCTCATTGCGTGGGAGCGGACGCTCGGAGAGCCGCGGATCGTCGCCGGCGACTTCAACGCGCGGCCCGGCTCGTCCGAGAACGCGAAGATGAAAAGCAGCTACTTCGATTCCTGGGCGGAAGCGGACGCCGACGGCAATGCGGTGGCATACAGCGGGAACCCGGAAGGAAACACGCGCAACAGCCGGATCGACTACATCTACTACTCGCATGGCGCGACGGCACTCACACTCGAGTCTTCACAGGTCTACGACGTCCGCGACTCCCGCGGTGTCATGCCTTCGGACCACCGGCCCGTTCTGACAGTGTTCGGTATCAGATAGATTGACAGTCCGTGGTGAAAGTCCGGCGTCGCACCGAGCGGCGAGGCGCCCCGACGTTCCACCCCACGGCGCACAGTCCGCGCCGTGGGGACCCCGGGGGAGCGGCGCGACGACCGCAGAGCGGGGCCCCCACCGTGCGTTTTGTGCACGGTGGGGTGCAATATCGGAATTAATCGGGAATATTTGAGGTGGAAAGTGGAAGCTACGCCGCCGCCACGCCGGCCTTCTTTGGCTTCTCCAGCACCGCGATGATATCCGAGCGGAAGCGTCGGAGGGGCTTCGTCAGGAGCAGACGAATTGTCAGGAGCTCGATGGCCGCAAGCGGTGGAATCACAGCGAACAGTGCATCGGTCGCCACCATCTTCAGTCCCACGACGGTCAGGCCTGCGCGTTCGGCGACCTCAGTGACGCGTCGACCTGTGTTCGCGCGGTAGTGCGTCGGAAACACATCGCTCGATGTGCGGCTGTCGAGTGCACGAATCAGAGGGCCCTTGACCCTCTCTGGCACAAGCCGGCCAAGCATCGTCGGATACCCGAGTGCGTTCGGCGTGTGAAGCAGGAACGACCCTCCAGGGCGCAGCACCCGGGCGACTTCTCGGAACTGCTGCTCAGGGTCGCCCAGATGCTCGACCACCATATTGGCCGTCACGAGATCGAACGAGCCGTCGGCAAACGGCAGAGCGCTGATGTCGCCGCGGACGAGCCGTCGCACGCTGCGGTGGTGTTGCAGAGACGGGAGATCGTAGTCGATGCCGGTCACCGAACGACACGCGCTGACGAGCTCGCCCTCGTGCTCGCCGCGCCAGGACGGCAGCACCTGATGACCACAGCCGAGATCGAGCCCAGTCGACATCGGGTTTGAGCGAGCGTCTGAGTCGTCGCTCGTAGAAATGCTGCGAGTAGCGCAGACCGGGAACGATCAGATCGCGCAGTCGCGCGTAGACATCGAAGAGCGACGATCGGATGCTCAAAACGGCCTCGTCTTTATTCAATCGACGTGCCGCAGTCGACTCATGGATTCTTAGTGCCGAACACGGACGGAAAGGGATTACCGCTAGTGGGAGAATCAGCAGCTCGTGTGCGGACACCGCGGACGTACCCGACGAAATAGCAGAGCATCATTTCGTGACGTACCCGGCCGGCGCGATCCCATGACAGGAGCGCGCCCGCCCAGCGCATTGCATCACGCGCTGCCGAGCAAACCATGAATCTCGGAATACCAGTCAGCCTCGCCACTTGAGACAGATCGACACCGAGCTCGGTCACCGGATGGCGCTGCTCGAGGAGGGATCGCGAGACGCCCTTCCAGAACCACCAGCGGCGGAAATAGCTGCGCGTCAGGCGCGTGGCCGGGACGTGATGGTGCAGCGTCATCGCCGGGACGTACAGGCCCCGGGCGCCCGCCGCCCGCGACCGGCAGAAGAACTCCGCCTGTTCCTGGCCCAGGAGCGATGTTCCGCGGCGCCCGAGCCCGGGATCGAACCCACCGATGCGATCGATCAACGTCCGGCGGACCGCCATGTTGGCGCCGAGCGGCACCCGGCGGCGCTCTTCGAAGACGAACGGCTCCTCACCGTAGTCGAGAATCGCCAGCGTGCCCCAGAGGTCGGATCGCGTGCGATCGAGCCACGGCGGGCACGGCTGCTCCCAGATTGGATGGACCGGTCCACCCGTGTAGTCGATCGTGGGATTGTCGAGCATCGGCCGGCACGCCGCAGCCAGCCAGCCGTCGCTCAGGCGCACATCGTCGTCCGTGAAGACGACGATGCGGGCGTCCGTTGCCGCCAGGCCTGCATTGAGTGCGTGTGACTTGCCCTGCCTCGGCTCGAAGAGATATCGCAATTCCACCGGATAGCGGCTGATTCGTGAGGTCACGACGTCGCGCGTCGCATCGCTCGAATTGTTGTCGACGACAATCACGTTCCATCGCAGCGTCGCGGCTCGCGTCGCTGCGAGCGTGTCGAGCGTCTCGGCCAGCATCGCGGCGCGATTGAATGTACAGATGAGTACCGTCGCGTCGAGTGAGATGACGTTCACGCGGCCGCCGTTTCCAAGGCCAGAGAGGTCCTGCCGAGCTGGCTGGAACATCGACTTTGCACGGTTGCAAGCCGCCTGCCTGATGGGCTTTTCATTAGCGCTTCTTCTACATGCCCAAACTTCTTCCAGGTGGCGTTCGCTGCCAGCTTCACGATCCGCTGACCCCCTGCTCCTGCGCCCACAGCATGAGCTCGAGGCGCCCATCGATGCCGAGTTTCTCGTAGATATTGTGCAGATGGATCTTGACGGTGCCTTCCGAAATCGCGAGCCGTTCGGCGATGGCCCGATTGCGCAGCCCATGCGCCACCATCTGCACGATCTCGATCTCGCGCGGCGTGAGCGTGTGGCCGACCTCGCGCGTGGCGGCTTCGCGTCGCAGCACACGCCCGAACGCTTTTGCCAGCGTGTCCCTCTCGATCGATTGCTCACCGCGCGCGACGCGGCGAACACACTCGACCAGCGCGTCGGGCGGCGACTGTTTCATGATGATGCCATTGACACCGAGGCGCACGGCCTCGACGAGGTCGTTGTCGGTGATCGCGGCGGTCAGCAGCACGGTACGACAGGGCAGTTTTTCGGCAGCCATCGCGCGAAGCACGTCGAGGCCGCTGCAGCCGGGCATGCGCAGGTCGAGGACGAGAACGTCGGGCCGCGCATGTCGCACCGATTCGAGCGCCCCGTCGCCGCCGCCGCAGCAGGCGACCACGTTGAAATCGTGCTGCGTCTCGAAGAGGCGCTGCAGTCCCTGCAGAACGACGGGGTGATCGTCGGCCAGCGTCAGCCGAATCGGCATCGACGGTTCAGGTCCTCCCCGCCAGTACCGGCACCGTCATTTCCACGCGCGATCCCGTGCGGCCCGACTCGATGGTGAGGTCGCCGCCAAGCGATTTGATCCGCTCATGCAGGCTGGCCGGACAGGCATTCACCCGTATCAGCGTTCGGTCGTCGTGGCGGCCCTGAAATGCGAACCCCCGGCCATCGTCCGCGACCACGATCCGGATGGCGCCGCCGTCGGTGTGCACGTCAACCGACACGCGCGACGGTTCGGCATGTTTCAGCGCATTCACGACCGCTTCGTGCACCATCAAGCCGATCGCCTGCTCGAGATCGTACGGCACACTCATCTGCGGCGCAACCCGGATCGAGACCGGCACCTTCCATTCCATCGCGATGCGCTCGCGCACGCGCGTCAGTGTGTCGTCGAGCGATCGGGTTGCGGCGGCGATCGGCGCCGGTTTGAGGTCCTCGATGAAAAACCGCAGTTCCCGCTGTTCGATCGCGAGCGCGCGCTCACTCGCGAGGAGCCGATCGCGCCGCGTCTCGGGTGCGTCGGAGGCCACCGCGGCGGCCATGGCCTGCAGCTCGAGCCGAATGCCGGTGAGGGACTGCAGCACGCCGTCGTGCAGGTCGCGGGCCAGACGGATGCGTTCCTCACTTGCTGCAATGCTGCGCTGCTGGCGCGTCGCGTACGCCCGATCGACAGTCGCGCCAATCTCGCGCGCGACGACTTCCGTCAACGGAATCATCTCGGGCGCGGGGGTTCCGACGTCCGAGAAGAACACGCGGCCGTTCAGGCGGGCGGTCTCGAACGGCGCCGAGACAACGCCGAATGCGCCCAGATACGAGAGCAGGATCCGGTGAATCGGCGAGGCCCACTCTTCGGAAACGGCGCGGCCGTTGGCGACCCGCACGACGGTGTTCTGCTCCGTCTGTGCGTCGGCGCACCAGAACGCGGCCGCCTCGAGTCCGCGAGCGACGGCCGGATCGATGTCGGCCGGTGCGAGCTTGATCATGGTCGATGCCGCCGCGTTCCAGCAGGCGACGTATATCCATGGCTCCTGGTCGACCTCCCAGACGGTGAGCGCGCGGTTCGCGCCGACAATGCCCGCGGCGTGCGCGAGCACGCGCTCTGCCACGACCTCGGGATTGGCGTCCGCCACGGGCGGCCAGCGGGCGAGCCGTTCGATCTCCATGCGCAGCCGAATCTCGTGCTGACCGAGAAACAGCAGAAGCGACGAGACCACGCCGAGATAGACGGCGCGGATGATGAACCGATTCAACTCGAACGTCGGTCCGAGTGTTTCCATCATCCAGGCTCCCATCAGGAGGTAGGAGATGAACACGAGCACGGCCGTCGCCAGAGTGCCGCGCCAGTCCCAGCGCAGCGCGCCACAACAGACGGAGAAGACGAAATACACAAAGAACGGGCTCGACGGGCCCAGCGTGACGAATTGCAGCAGCGAAAAGACGGCAATGTCGATGAGATGCGTCGTCAGGCCGAAGTGCCGGGCCGTACGACGGCGCCAGGCGAACGGCAGGATGGCGAGGGAATACACCACGTACACCACCAGAAGGATGTAGGTGGCGTGGACGTAGCGCTGCGGCTCGGCTGGATCGAGCCAGATGGCGAACAACGACGAGACGCCGAGGAGCACGCGGGTGGCGGCGATTGGCCGCTCGGCATGGACGCGCGAGGCATGAAAGAGCGCCGGAACCACCGCGATGCCGGGCGGCTCGCCGCGGCCGTCCGAGACCATGTCTCGAGCCATGTTGCTCGAACATCATAAGCAGATTCGGTGTTTGAGGTAACGGAGATTACGGAGGCAACGGCATTACACGGAGCAACGGAGCAACAGAGAGGAGCTGTTTCTCCGTTGCTCTGCTTCTCTGTGTACTGCCGTTCTCTCCGTAGTCTCCGTTGAAAATCACAGCGGGAACTGCGTACTCGACCACGATCCCGAGGTGATCGGAGGGAGCCGCTTCACCGGGAGGGACGCCGCCGAACCGCTGAATGTTCACGGGTGGAAGATTCTTCGACCACGCATAGTCGATCCGTTTCCAGACGTATCCTTCGGGTGTCCCGCAGCCGCGCCGGTTCAACATGCCCGTGTATCCTTCGCTCTCGCGGTGAATCGTCGGCCACGCATCCACGTAGCCTGCCCGGCGAAAGTACGTCAGCGACGTGTTGTTCGGCTGTTGCCCGCAGACGCCGGCATTCGCCTCGAACACATTCAAATCGCCGAGCAGGGCCCGCGGTCCCGCAGACTTCGCCATGAACTCGATCGATTGTTGCGCCTGCCGGTCGTACGTCTCGCGGCCGCGCGGTCCCGTTCCCGCCCAATGGGCCGCATACATGTCGATGGAGCCGCTGCAGGGTGCATCGAGGCAGACCGCGCCGCGAACGATCCACATCGTGTCGCGCGGGTTCTTGTTGTTCGTCGTATCGAGCTCGAGCCACTCGACGTTTCCCGAGAACCCATACCGGGCGACCAGTGCGACGCCGTTTCGCTCGGAGGAGTCTGCCTTCCAGCCGAGCGTCTCGCGCACATGTGCCGGCGATCCGCAGTTCCATGCCTCAGCGAGGCCGAGCGCGATCACCAGGGGATCGTTCTTGATGGACTTGACGAGCTCGGCCTGCACGATTCCAGCGCCCCAGGCATTGATGGGCCCCGACTTGGCGTCGCAGTTCACTGTTTCGGCAAACGGGGCGGCGCGGCGCCCGAGCGGCTGGATGCCGATGCCGGATCGGATGTTGTAGAACGCGATCTTGAACGTGCGTGGTTGCGCCGTGAGCAGGCCGGCGAGCGCGACGCACAGGACCGAAATCAGCCAGGTGCTGGCGCGCCCGGCGCACAGCATCGGCTCCCGATCACGCGCCGGAGGACCTGAATCGACGCGAACCGCGGTAAGACGGACACGGTCACAGCACATATCGGCGATATTCGTGCCGGCCGATGAATTCGCGGAACGCCTCCCACGACATCGCGGCAATTCGCGCGATCTCTCGTGACAGGTCGGCTTCTGTCTGTCTGCGGCACGGTGGACGATGGCGGGTGAGCAGGACGCGGTCGAGATCGAGATCGAGAATCGCGACGCAGCGTATTCCGTCGGCACCGAGGTAGTTCACGCCTCGAAACTTCCGGCGGCCGCCAGGACTCGAGAACTCGAATGTCACATCATCGACGATGCCTCTGAACGGCTCGCTGTCGCACGTAATCAGCGGCCCAGGGACTGACACGAGCGGATGTTCCCAGAGATCCAGTTTCGCGCCAGGTCCCGGCATCGGCTGACGTCCGGTCAACGGTGGAACGTTGAATGTGCGATGAAAATAGAGCGATGTCGTTTGCACGTGGTCGCAAATCGGCGCGAAGCCGGTGAAATCCACTTCGAGCAAGCCGCTGTCGCGCAGCACAGTCGAGGATTCGGGCAGCCAGTCGGAGTTGTCGAGGATGACGAGTCCGCCGGCGCGCAGTGCCGTCAACGCTGCGCGGCAGCATTTCAGCCGGGTGCGTCCTCGGGCCGGACCGTCGACCACGATGATGTCGAACTCGCCGTGCGAACGAATCACTTCCGTCATTCAGGGACCGAGAGTCGCGGCAAGGGACCCTCGCGACCGGCCGCCGCCATCTGGCGT
>QHWF01000331.1 GCA_003222455.1 Acidobacteriota bacterium | reverse complement strand
AGAACGGCGAGGCGATTCGAGCGTCGATGATTCAACCGAAGGAACGCAAAGGCCGCGAAGGCCGCAGAGGCGGTTTCAGGCTTGGCCTTGGCGAACCGACGGGAAGAAGCCAAAGCGACGAAAGCAGTGTAACCCTTTCGACCTCCGTTTTTCGGCGTTAGCTGACTGGGCCATCTCACCGGTGATTTCGGCGGCGGGCGGAACTCTTGCATCAAACACGCACATGTCCGTAGACGATGAGAAGGAACGTCTCAATTCGCTCTCGAATTGCGTCATCGGTGCAGCCTTGCGTGTGCACAACGAACTCGGTCCGGGTATGCTCGAATCTGCCTATGAAGCGTGTCTGGCTCATGAACTCCTGGACCAGGGACTCAGTGTTGAGCGGCAGAAGCCCGTACCGGTGATCTACAGAGGATGTCGACTGGTCTGCGGATATCGAATCGACTTGCTGGTCGAAGACGTGCTGATCGTTGAAGTCAAGGCGATTGAACGACTCGAAAAAGTGCACAGCGCGCAACTGCGCTCGCACCTGAGGTTTTCGGAGCGCAAACTGGGATTGCTGATTAACTTCAACGTGAAATCTCTTCGCGACGGCCTGAAGCGCATCGTCAACGGCTTTCCCGAGTGAGTTACAGTAGTGGCTTAATTGAGACCTTTGCGGCCTTCGCGGCCTTTGCGTTCCCCCGTCGACAATCGGTGCGATGATTCGATCAATCCTCAAATACGGCGATCGCGTCGTTCACGATCGGGCCGAGCCGGTCGGCGCCTTCACTCCCGACATCGATCGGCTCGTCGGCGACATGATCGAGACGATGTATGCCGCGCCGGGTGTGGGCCTGGCGGCGCCGCAGGTTGGCGTCCCGCTGCGGATTTTCGTGGTTGATATCTCGATTGGCCGCGACCCCACAGGTCTGGTCGTGATGATCAATCCCGAGTTCGTCGAACAGGACGGCATGCAGCTCGAAGAAGAAGGCTGCCTGAGCGTCCCGGGCTTCAATGCGACGGTCGTACGGCCGTCCCGGGTGATCCTCAAAGGCCTGGATCGCGCCGGAGGCGAACAGCGGCACGAAGGGACGGGCCTGCTCGCACGGGCGTTCCAGCACGAGATGGATCACCTGGACGGCATGTTGTTCGTGGACCGTCTGCGCGGCATCAAGCGGGACGTGATCGTCCGCCGGATTCGCAAGCTGTCCCGTGCCGGCAAATGGTAGAAGGGAGTGCAATCCGGATCATCTTTTTCGGCACACCGGCGTTCGCCGTTCCCACGCTCGACGCGCTGCTGCAATCGCGGCATCCCGTCGTCGGTGTCGTGACGCAGCCGGATCGGCCGCACGGGCGCGGCCAGAAGACGACCGATGCGCCGGTCAAAGCGCGCGCGGTTGCGGCCGCGCTGCCAATCCTGCAGCCCGCCAGTCTCAAGGACGACCTCTTTCTCCGTCAACTTCACGGCCTGCAGGCCGATCTCGGCGTCGTCGCCGCCTACGGCCGGATCCTGACCGAGACCGTGCTGGCACTGCCGCCGCTGGGCCTCATCAATGTGCATGCCTCGCTGCTGCCGCGGCACCGCGGTGCGGCTCCGGTGCACCGTGCCATCATCGCGGGGGACCGCGAGACCGGGGTCACGATTATGCGGATCGTCAAGGCCCTCGATGCCGGGCCGATGCTCGCCGTGGCAAGCCGTTCGATCTCACCCGACGAGACGAGCGACGCCGTCGAACGCGATCTGGCGCGACTTGGCGCGCAGCTTCTGGTGTCGACGATCGACAATCTGGCCCATGGCCGTGTCAACGAGACGCCACAGGACGACCACGCGGCAACCTACGCCGCGCGGCTGACAAAGGAAGACGGGATCGTCGACTGGCGGCTTCCGGCAACGCGAGTGCACAATCTGATTCGGGGTCTCCACCCCTGGCCGCATGCGTTCACGTTCCTTGGCCGGACGCGGCTCATTCTGCTCCGCTCGGCACCCTCCTCCGACATGCACACCAGCGAGCCAGGAACCATCCTGGAAGCGGCCGCCGATCGTCTGATCGTCGCCGCGGGTGAAGGCGCGATTCATCTGCATCGAATCCAAGTCGAGGGGAAGCGCGCGATGACGCCGCGCGAGTTTCTCGCAGGACATCATCTGTCGCGCGGCGATCGGCTGACGGCGGCCCCATGATCGCGCCGGCGCGGGTCGCCGCCTACGAAATTCTCCGGGCAGTCTCGGCGGGTCGCGCCGATCTGCCGGCGGCTGTCGCCTTCGCCCGGGATGAGCTCGAGGACGATCGCGACCAGGCACTGGCCGCAGAAATCGCAACCGGTGTTCAGCGGTGGCGCGCAGCCCTGGATCGTGTGATTGTCGAGTTCGCGCGCCACCCCATCGATCGACTCGATGGCGAAGTCGTGGAGATCCTGCGGCTCGGTGCTTATCAACTGCTCCACCTCACGCGCGTCCCGGCCTCCGCCGTGGTGAACGATGCGGTGGACCTGACGAAACGCGCCGGCAAACGGAGCGCAGCCGGCTTCGTGAATGCCGTTCTTCGCGCCATCTCGCGCAGGCGCAACACTCTTCCGCTGCCGCCGAAGCCTCAAATCGCCACCGATCGTGCCGCCGCGCTGGACTATCTCAGCGTGACGCTGTCGCACCCGCGCTGGCTGGCCGCTCGTTGGTACGACCGTCTGGGCTTCGACCGCACCGAGGCGTGGCTGCGTTTCAACAACACGCCGGCGCCGCTGACCTTGCGCGCGAACCGTCTCGTGCTCGACACGCCAGAACTCGTCGCCCGCCTCGAGGCGGAGGACGTCGAGGTCTGCGCCGGCCGCTTCGCACCCGACGCGCTGATTGTCGCGTCGGGCCATCCGCTTCGGGGACGCGGGAGAGACGAAGGCTGGTTCCTCGTCCAGGACGAAGCGTCGCAACTCGTGGCGCTCCTGGCATCTGCCAGGCCGGGCGTGCGCGTCCTCGACACGTGCGCCGCGCCAGGCGGGAAAACGGCCGCGATCGCCGCCGCAATGAACCCTGCCGGTCTCCTGATCGCCTGCGACGTTCGCCGGCGCCGGGTGGAATTGCTGCGTCGCACGCTCGTCACCGCCCGGGCGCTCGATGTCCGCATCGTCCAGAGCGATCTGCTGCAGCCATTGCCGTTTTCGCAACCGTTCGACTCGGTGATCGTCGATGCGCCGTGCTCCGGGCTCGGCACGCTTCGACGCGACCCGGATATCCGCTGGCGCCGGCAGGAAAGCGATCTGCCGGCGTTGGCGGCATCCGAGCGCGTGATGCTCCGTCATGCCGCGGACGCCGTGGCACCCGGCGGCCGGTTGATTTACGCAACGTGCTCGAGCGAGCCGGAGGAAAACGACGCGATCGTCACCGCCTTTCTCGCCGAGAGCCCAGGTTTCGTTCGGCTCGACGCACGGGACGCCGCACCGCAGCTTCCCTGCGCGGTCGTCGATGATCAGGGGTTCTTGCGGACGGAGCCGCATCTCCACGGCCTCGAGGCATTCTTCGGTGCCGTGTTTCAACGGCAGGCCTGAAGGCCTGCACTACAAACGTAATTGCACGATCCGCCCTGGTGTAGTGCGGACCTTCAGGTCCGCCCTGAGCTGTAGTACGATCTCCCTTTGTTCATGGCCCTGAAAACCCGCATGTGGGGCGCCGGGAAAATCGTTCTGCTCGGCTGCGCCCTCGTCGCCACCTACGTGCTGTTCGCCGCCGCATCCATGCGCATCGCGCTGCGGACGCGCGAAGTGCAGGTGCCCGATCTGACCGACCGATCGGCGAACGAAGCGACCGCGATAGCAGCCGATCTAGGTTTAACACTGAAGATTGACGAAACACACCGGCCGGATCCGAAGATTGCGGCCGGCCGGGTGCTGGCCCAGGATCCTCCTCGCGGGGCGGTGGCCCGCCGTCAACGGACCGTGAAGGTCTGGCTGAGCTCAGGTCAGCGCGCGAGCACCGTGCCGGCGCTGGTCGGGGAAACAGAGCGAACCGCGCAGCTCCGCCTGACGCAGGATGGTCTGACACTCGCGACCGTCTCCGAAATCCGTTCCGCCGGATTCCCGCAGGACGTTGTGATCGCGCAGACCCCCCCGGCAAAGAGCGCCGGCGGCCGTGTGTCGCTCCTCGTCAACCGGGGTGAGTCCGGCATCGGCTACGTGATGCCCGACCTCATCGGCGTGAATGGCGATCGCGCCGCCGAAATTCTCAGGAACCGCGGTTTCCGCGTCGCCGTCGTCGGATCCACGCCGTATCCGGGCGTCGCGGCCGGGATTGTCATCCGTCAGAGTCCGCAAGGTGGCTTTCAGATCGCGCCGGGCGAACCGATTTCGCTCGAGGTCAGCCGGTGAGCGTGCTGATCGCGCCGTCGATTCTGTCTGCGGATTTCGCGGCGCTTGGCGAGGCGATTGCCGCGGCCGAGCGCGGCGGCGCCGATGTGATCCATGTGGACGTCATGGACGGCCATTTCGTCCCCAACATCTCCATTGGCATCCCCGTCGTCCGGTCGCTCCGCCGCGTCGCGCACGTGCCGCTCGACGTTCATCTGATGATCACCGATCCCGATCGGTATCTCGAGGCCTTCGCCGAAGCCGGCGCCGCGATGATTTCGGTGCACGTGGAAGTGCTGCCGCATTTGCATCGGACCGTCCAGGCCATCCAGGCGCTGGGCCTCCAGGCCGGCGTCGCGCTTAATCCCGCAACCCCGCTCGCCGCGCTCGAACAGATCGCCGGCGATGTCGATCACGTCCTCGTGATGTCGGTGAACCCGGGGTTCGGTGGTCAGACTTTCATCCCGCGGAGCGAGTCCAAGGTGCGGGAGGTCCGCGCGTTGCTCGACCGGGCCGGCAGCCGGGCGAGCATCGCCATTGACGGTGGCATCGATCATCAGAACGTCGCCCGGGTCGTGGCGGCCGGCGCCCGCGTCATCGTTGCAGGATCCGCGATCTTTCATGCGGCGGACCCCGAACGTGCGACGCGCGACCTCAAAGAAGCCGCGCGCGCAGGCCTCAGTGCCCCCGTTCCTCGATGAACCCGGGACACCCTGAGTGCGGGTCGAGGGGCGTCGCCCGGTGACCTCTCCACGGTCGGTCTCACGCATTCGCGTGCGGTACGCCGACACCGACAAGATGGGCGTCGCCTATTACGCCAACTATTTCGTCTGGTTCGAAGTGGGCCGCACCGATTTGTTGCGTCAGAGTGGATGGAGCTATCGTGAGATGGAGGCCGAGGGGTTCTCGTTGCCGGTTATCGAAGCGCATTGCGCCTACCGCGCGCCGGCCAGGTACGACGACGAGATCGAGGTGCGAACGGCTGGAGCGCACGTCTCGCCCGTGCGCGTGCAATTCACCTACGAGGTAGTGCGAATGGCCGACGAGGCGACGCTGGCCACGGGAAGCACCGTGCACGCTTCGCTCGATCTCCGCGGGAGACCCTCCCGCCTCCCCGAGCGGGTCAGGACCCTCCTTTCATGAGAGCGTTGGTGACCGGCGTGGCCGGGTTCGTCGGATCGACGCTCGCGGAGCGCCTCGTCGACAGCGGCGCGGACGTCGTCGGCCTCGATTGCTTCACCGATTACTACCCGCGGCCGATGAAGGAACGCAACCTGGCGGCGCTGCGCGGGCACGAGCGGTTTCGGTTCGTCGAGTCACGCGTTCAGGACGCCGATCTCGGTGCTCTGCTCGCCGACCGCACGCATCTCTTTCACCTCGCTGCTCAGGCCGGAGTGAGGAAAAGCTGGGGGCGTGATTTTGCCGTCTACCTCGAGAACAACATCGAGGCCACGCAGGTGCTGCTCGAAGCATGCACGAGGCTGGCGCTGGACCGGATTGTGTATGCATCAAGCTCCTCCGTATATGGCGACGACACGCCCATGCCGTTTCACGAAGATGCTGTGCCACGGCCGGTATCGCCGTACGGCGTTTCGAAGCTTGCCGGGGAACAGCTCTGCTACCTGTATCACGTGAACTTCGGGCTGCCCACGGTGTCGCTGCGGTACTTCACGGTGTATGGCCCCCGGCAGCGGCCGGATATGGGCTTCCACAGGTTTCTCCGGGCGACGATTCGGGGAGAGCCGATTACCGTGTACGGTGACGGCGAACAGACCCGGGACTTCACCTTTGTCGCTGATGCGGTGGCTGCGACCATCGCCGCGGCGACACGCGGGGTCCCCGGTCGTGTCTACAATATTGGAGGCGGATCGCGAGTTTCCATCAACCAGGTGTTCGAGATGATTGGTCGGGTGACCGGAAGCCAGCCGCGCTTGAACCTGGATCCGGCCCAGAAAGGCGACATGCGGCATACCTACGCCGATACCTCGCGCGCCCGCTGCGATCTCGCGTTCGCGCCGACCGTTGGCCTCGAAGAGGGGCTCGCGGCCGAATATCGCTGGCTGTCCG
>QHWF01000267.1 GCA_003222455.1 Acidobacteriota bacterium | reverse complement strand
CGTACGGTCGCATTCGAATCGGCCAACACCGTCACCAACGCCGGGAGCGCGCCGTGGCAGCCGCTATCCGGGCTCGTCTCAGTGTGGATCCTCGGGATGTTCAATCCTTCGTCTGCGTCGACCATCGCCCTGCCTTATGTGCCTGGGCCGGAGTCGACGCTCGGACCGGTCGTCAACGACGCGTACTTCGGTAAGGTGCCCGCCGATCGTCTGATGGTCGGACGTTCCGCCGTTTTCTTTCGGGGAGACGGGCAGTACCGCAGCAAGATCGGATTGTCGGCGTCGCGAGCTCTCCCGACCGCTGGCAGCTACGACGCCCTGGGACGCACGTTGACGCTGGTTCAGTACACGCGTCCCGCCGACGCCGTCAACTACGTGAACTCGATGTGGGAGATTCAGCGCGAGCCCTACAAGGGCGATGTGATCAACAGCTACAACGACGGCCCGCCGGCGCCGGGCAAAGCGCCCCTGGGCCCGTTCTTCGAGCTCGAGACGTCCTCGCCGGCTCTCGATCTTCTTCCCGCGCAGCGTTACACGCACGTTCACCGTACGTTTCATCTGGTCGGTCCCGAAGCGGAGCTCGATCGCATCGCGCGCGCGACGATCAACGTCGGGGTCGATGAACTGGTGAACGCTTTCTCCACTGTTAGCGCCTCCTTGCAGCGCCGTTCAGCGCAAGACCAGAAAGCCTCCGGCACGATGTATTCCTCCAAGCGGATGGCGGACGGCAAACAGTGGACGACACACAATCTGAACGTCAACACTGTCCCGTCCTATTGCTACGAAGATGCGGAACTGAATTGCCGTCAGTATGGCCGTTTGTACACGTGGGAGTCGGCGCGGCGAGGATGTCAATCGTTGCGAGATGGATGGCGATTACCGACGGACGACGAATGGCGGCAGATGGCGAAGCACTACGGTGGGGTCCGTGAGGATTCGGATGACAGCGGTAAAGCGGCGTACAAGGCGCTCTTGATCGGAGGCAGTTCGGGCTTCAATGCCCTACTGGGCGGTGGCCGCGATGTCGGGGATGGTCAGTACGCACGACTCGAGGCCCACGGATTCTACTGGACGGCATCAGAGAGCGACCCAGCCAGTGCGCCGTTCTACAATTTCGGCAAGGGTGGGTTATCCCTCAATCGCCAGCCCGAGGGCGAAAAGCAGCGCGCCTTCTCGGTGCGGTGTGTCAGGGAGTGACGTCGCGCCTGGTCTGAGACGAGATTACTCCTGAGCCGTCGCGATTTGCCTACGAATCCAAGCGGGATCGCCAGATCGACCCTGCGGCGTCCTCCAGGAGTAATCCCGTCCGCACCCCAGGCCGTATAATCAGTACCTGTCCCTTATCCTTGGCACGCGTGTCGGTGTCTACGAAGTCTCGGCCCAGATTGGCGAAGGCGGGATGGGCCAGGTGTTTCGAGCGACGGACACGAAGCTGAAACGCCAGGTCGCGATCAAGGTCCTGCCTCCGGCGCTCGCCACTGATGTCGATCGGCTCGCGCGGTTCCAGCGCGAGGCGGAAGTGCTCGCGTCCCTCAATCATCCGAACATCGCCGCGATCTACGGGCTCGAAGAAAGCGGGGGCCTCATGGCCCTCGCGATGGAACTCGTCGAAGGCGAGGATCTGTCGCAACGCATTGCGCGCGGGGCGATCCCGATCGACGAAACGTTGCCGATCGCGAAACAGATCGCGGACGCGCTCGAAGCGGCGCATGAGCAAGGGATCATCCATCGCGATCTGAAACCCGCGAACATCAAGGTGCGGAGTGACGGCACGGTGAAAGTGCTCGACTTCGGGTTGGCGAAGGCGATGGAGCCGACCGCGGGTTCGTCAGCGAATCTGTCGATGTCGCCGACGCTCTCGCCGGATGCCACGCAGGCCGGGATCATTCTCGGCACCGCGGCCTACATGTCGCCGGAGCAGGCACGCGCGAAGACCGTCGACAAGCGCGCGGACATCTGGGCGTTCGGCGTGGTGCTGTGGGAGATGGTGGCGGGCACACGGCTCTTCGAAGGCGCGACGGTGTCGGACACGCTGGCCTTCGTGCTGACGAAGGAACCGGACTGGACGACGCTGCCGGCGGCGACGCCGCTGCGCCTGCAGCGGCTCCTTGCGCGGTGCCTGGATCGCGATCCGCGCATGCGGCTGCGCGACATCGGCGAGGCGCGCGTCGAGATCGGCAGGACCATCGCGGGCGCGGGCGATGGCGCGGTCACCTCAACGTCGCCGGCAGCCACGTCATCGACGCTGCGCCGACGGCTGGCGTGGATGATCGCGATTGCGGCTGTGCTCGCGGCAATCGCGTTCGCCATTCCCGCAGTGCAGTATCTGCGCGAGACGCCGCCACCGGAGACGCGCACTGAGATCGTCACGGCCGCCACCGACCAGCCCGCGTCGTTTGCGCTCTCGCCCGACGCTCGGCAAATTGTCTTCGTCGCCTCGGGAGACGGCACCTCCCGTCTGTGGCTGCGGTCCCTGGCGACGACGACGGCGCAGCCGTTGGGGGGCACCGAGGGAGGACGGAATCCCTTCTGGGCGCCCGACAGCCGTTCCATCGGCTTCTTCACCGACTCGGCGCTGAAGCGGCTCGATCTCGGCGGTGGCGCCCCGCAAAAATTGGCTCCGGTCAGCGACGGTGCCGGAGGGACGTGGAACGCGAACGGGTTCATCGTGTTTGCGCCGAGCTCGACCTCCCCCCTGTTGCGCGTGCCGGCGGGCGGGGGCTCGACGGCGGCTGTGACCATCTTCGGCCCGCACGAGATGGGCCACCGCTGGCCGCAATTGCTACCTGACGGTCGGCGGTTCCTGTTCTACGCGGGAGGCCCGCCGGACGCGGCCGGCATTTATCTGGGCGCGCTCGACGGCAGCGCCCCCAAGAGGCTGACGCTCTCCGAGAGCGCGGGGGTCTATCTGCCTGCAGCGCCTGGGCGCGCCGAAGCGTCTCGCGGGCGCGGCTGGCTGCTGTGGGTTCGGTCGGGTGCGCTGGTCGCCCAGCAACTTGACGTCGGTATGGCGGCGCTCACGGGCGGGCCGGTGACGCTCGCCGACGGGGTGGACGTCGATATGTCCGAACGCAGCGCCGTGTCGGTGGCAGCGACGGGGCTGGTGGCGTTCCGGACGGGCGCCGCCAGCCAGCGCCGACTGACATGGTTCGACCGGTCGGGCACGGCGCGGGGCATCGTCGGCGCCACGGACGCGACGTGGGGTCGTCCCCGCGTGTCACCTGACGGCAGGCGCGTGGCCGTCGGTCGCACGGTGCAGGGCAACCAGGACCTCTGGTTGCTGGACGGAACGCGGACGAGCCGCTTCACATTTGATTCGGCGACTGAGGATATTTGCATCTGGTCGCCCGACGGTACGCGGATCGTGTTCACCTCGACCCGGACGGGCGGCGCTGACCTCTACCAGAAACTCACGAACGGCACGGAGATGGAGGATCTGCTGGTGGCCTCCGAACACGTCAAGACCCCCAGCAGTTGGTCGGCGGATGGTCGCTTCGTGCTGTACCACAGCACCGACCCGCAGACGAGCAGCGACCTGTGGGTCGTGCCGATGGGCGGCGATCGGACACCGTCGGTGTTCCTGAAGACTCCCGCTCGCGAGGTTTGGGGCGCGTTTTCACCCGACGGCCGGTGGGTGGCCTACCACTCGAACGAGTCGGGGCGTCCGGAGATCTACGTGAGGCCATTTGTCCCGCCAGGCACGGCGGCCCCGGGAGCCCGGTGGCAGGTGTCCACGGCGGGCGGAATCCATCCGGTCTGGCGGCCCGACGGCAAGGAACTGTATTACCTCGACCCGGCGGGTGCGATGATGGCGGCGCCGATCACCATCACGGGAGCCATGCTCGAACCGGGCGCGCCGACGGCGCTGTTTTCCACCCGCATCCTCGGCGGCGGCGTGGACGCCGGACAGGGTCGGCAGTACGATGTCGCCCCCGACGGACGGTTTCTGATCAACACGGTGCTGGACAGCGCGGCGGCGCCGATCACGCTCATCCAGAACTGGCAGCCCGACGCGAAGAAGTGACAGTTCTCGCGGGATTACTCCGCATAAGTCGTTAGCGTTATCGGAAGTGCCGCGGCCCGAGGGGCTCGGACGGGCAGTGATGTTCGTGCCGAGGCACTTTCGCTAACGAGACTCGAAGGAAGCCGCTGGCGCTGGTCGCCGCGCACGCCGGAAGCGATGGAACGTCTGCTGGCCGACGCCGGTCTTCGCGGCGACTTCTGACGCGTGCGCTAAGCGGACGTTACCTCGTCATGCGGGAAGCCACGGCGATCTTTATCTGCTTTTCGATCTCGGCACCGAGCGCCCGCGCCTCGTGAAAACCAGCGCCCGTGACGCGCAGCCGCTCGATGCCCTCCTGATCGATCAGGACGTAAGTCGGAATGGCTTTCACGCCGAAGACCGATTGCATCCGGTGGTCGCGATCGAGGTACTGCGGCCATACCATGCCGTTCTTCCCCACGAACTCGTGCCACGCGCGCTCCTCGCGATCGCCGCTGATGCCGATGATGACAAACGGATCGTTGTCGTGATCCTTCTGGAGCCTGCGCACCGACGGCAGCGCCTTCACGCAGGGAGCGCACCAACTCGCCCAGAAATCCAGCAGCACGACCTTGCCGCGCAGCGCGTCGAGCGATAGTTGCTCGTGTTCGGCTGTCGTGATCGAGAACTCCGGCGCGTACTTTTCCCGAGCCCTGCGCGGATTGGCGATGAGCGCCTGCGCTTCCTCGGCGGTCGTGCCGTGCGGGCGCAGCTCGATCTCCTTTCGCAGCTCGACGATCCCTTCGTCGTCGCGCTGCTGGGCGAGAAGGACCGCGCCGAGCGCGTAATGGAGGTCCGCAAGCTGCTCATTCGAATCGGCGGCGATCGCCGCACGGAATTCGGTTTCCGCGTTCGACACATCGCCGCTCGCCTGGAAGGCGTCACCACGAATCTTGTGCGCGCGCGCGAGCACACGCCAATCACCACGCGCGAGCTCGATGGCCGATTGGCTCGCGTCGATCGCGTTCTTGTACACCTTCATGCCGATCATCGCCTGCGCCATGCCGGCGAACGATTCGGCTGACTTGCCGCCCGCCAGCTGATTCGCGCGCTGAAATGCCTTGAGCGCGTCGAAGTACTCGCGGCGGGCGAGAAGCTGCCGCCCCTTCTCGAATTGTTCCTCGGACGAGGCAGGCGTCTGCTGCGCCTGCAGCGACGCGGTGATCAGCATCAGGATTACGGCCAGCGGTCGCATCAACCTGCTCATCGTCGTTCTCCGTCACGCGCGCGGATGGACACGGCCATTCTACCGGCATCCTTCCAGTCGCGGCGAAACGAGCACACCTGGTTCTTCCCTCTTCCGTTCTATCACTCGGAGCTCGACCCCGGACGTTACGAAGTGTTCGTCGCCGTCCGTCCAGCGTAACGCGCGCGATCAGCTCGCCGCGTGCAACTTCGCCAGGCTGCCGGCCACGTAGTCGCCGGGCACCGTGCGCGCGGCGATGTTGAGCCGGTTCCAGCCGTTGATCGACACGATCGCCAGGCTCAGGTGCACCAGCTCGTCCTCCGAGAACTGCTCCCGCACGCGCTCGTACACGTCGTCCGGGACACCAGTCTCGGAGACGAGCGTGAGCGCTTCGGTCCACTCCAGCGCGGCGCGCTCGCGCGCCGAGTAGTAGGGCGTCTCGCGCCACGCGTCGAGGCCGTAGAGCCGCTGTTCGGTCTCGCCGTTCGCGCGCGCATCCTTGCTGTGCATGTCCAGACAATAGGAGCAACGGTTGATTTGCGACGCGCGCATCCGGACGAGGTCGAGCAGTCCGTGATCGAAGCCCGCCTGACGAACCTGCCGTTCGAGGCCGAGCATGGCCTGGATGACACCTGGGGTGACGTGCATGAGATCGATTCGAGCTTTCATGATGTCTTTCGCCTCCACCCATCTAAAACGAATCAGGAATAATTCTGTGACACCGGGGGCCGGGGCACGCCGCTGTCACAGACGGCCTCTGTCATTCGTCTAGGATGTCATGCGAAGCCTGGTCCTCGTCGGCAAGGTAGCGTGAACGTCGACCAAAGGCGGACGGTTGCGCGTCCCGGATTGCGCGTGTCTGACCGGCATTGTCTTCGTCCTT
>QHWF01000043.1 GCA_003222455.1 Acidobacteriota bacterium | reverse complement strand
AACAGGACCCGCAGTCGCTCGACTTCCTGGCCGCGCGCCCCACCCAGCATCGGGTCGACGACGGCGATTTCGACGGGGCGGACGCGGATCGTCTCGAGCGCGTCGTCCCAGGTCGTGGCGCGCGCCAAAGTGAAGCGCGGCGCGACGGCGCCGCGCAGGTTCTGATATTGGATGTCCGAGACTGCCGCGAGTACCAGCATTCCCCTACACGACCTCCCCAAATCCGTAATTGCCGCAAAAACGCCCTACGATGCCGCAAAAATGCCCTAAACGCGCCGGGCTCCAACACTCAAGTTGGCTGTGCTTGCGAGTCCCCATCCAACCCGACTGTGGAGGCCTTTATGTCACGTCGCATTCGCTTCGCCCTAGCCTTGGTCCTTGTGTCGTTCGCGCTCACCGCGGCTGCCTGTGCTGATGCGTCCGGTCCGAGCTCGGTGACCTGTGATCAGAACAACCCGGTGACCTGTCACTAGCTCGAGGTTCCAAGTGCTGCCAGGGACGCCGAAACCTCTTTGAGCGAATCACTCTGAATGACAGTGGTTGAGGCGGCGCTTTCTGTGTACTCGGGAGCGCCGCAACCATTCAGTCCATTGAGAATCCCCTCCACGCGGAACACCAGCTCGTTCAAATCGTGTGCAAGCGCGATCTCGTAGGATTTCCGGAGCTCGTTCTCGGCCCGTCGCATGTTCCCGAACCGGGCGTATCCGATTCCCGCTTTGAGATGGTAATCGGCGCGCATGTTAGGTGGCACTTCTGCCATGTCACTAAGCGAACGTTCCCGCCAACGCTCGAAACTGACTCGGTCGCGTCGGAACGAGGCGCAATTCATCAACTCGATCATCGCGTTCGCTGCCAGGTCCGCGGGTGTACGCGCGCGCAAAACGTGTTGCAGCGCGCACTCCGCTGCTTGGACCTCGCCAAGGGACACTAGTGCCAGCCCGAGGTCACCCATGGAACGGGCTTGCGACGTTTCGTCTTCGTAGAGCTCATAGGAACGCCATAGATGTGGCGCTCCCTCGTGCGCCTGCCCCCGCCGCACGAGAACGTTGCCCAAGCCGTGTTCGGCTTGCGCTTGGACGACTCGAAATCCCTGGACGATTGAATCGGCAAGAACAACTCGCCAAGCCTCCTCGGCTTCGGCGAGGTTTCCGCGGTAGTGCACCACGTTGCAATGACCCACCTGACTGAGGAGCACCGACAGTGCATCCCCGTGTGTCGCAGCGATGCTGCCGGCTTGGCTGTATGCCGCATCCGCGCGTTCGAAATCAGCTTGCAGCCTAAGTACGCGACCCATCCGCGTCCACGCGCTGATCTTGTCGGAAACTGCAAGGCGTTCGCCGCCGACCGTGATCATTGTGTGAAGCGCGTCTTCCGCTTCTTCAAAGTGCGATTGCTGCTCGAGGTAGAGCGCGTAGGCAAACAATGCTGGAGCAAGGAACTGTGTATTGCCCTCTTGATGAGCCTCTCCCGCCGCGCGCACGATGCAGCTCAGATGCGAAGCCTCGGTTCCTTCGCCGGCCAACTCGGCGCAATAGCGCTCAGTCGCCGCCCATTGATAGCGGAATACATCGGGAGTAGGAGACTCGCGATCGGGCGTCAGCAGATCGACAAACCGCAGTGTCAGAAATGCGCCCTGACCCAGCCGCACCTCGGGAGAGGTGGCTGGCTCATCGGTCACCCGCTGCAGAAAGACGGCATGGGGCAGTCCGGTAGGCCGCGAGGACGTGTCAGTGCTCATCGCGAACCCGCATTTGCACCCGGTGTGCCGAACGGCAAGACCATCACGGACACCAACATAGCGCGCGCAATCCCGGTGCGTTAGCCCGCAAATGGCGCGTTTTCGGGCTTTTCGCCGGGTTTTTCCGGTGATGCGCCGGCCGGCGCCGATCGTATAAACGGCGCATGTCCAAGGGGTTTGCCCTAGGGTTTACCCTACTCGAGCTCATGGTCGTGATCTGCATCGCGGCGGCGCTCATGGCGTTCTCGCTGCCGCGCGCGGCGCGCCTCATGGATTGGATCGCGACCGAGCGCGCCGCCCGCGACGTGACGACTGCACTGGCCGTCGGGCAACATCGCGCCATCGCCTACGCGACCCGCGCGCGCATCACGTTCAGCAGCGACACGCTCCGCATCGATCGTTTCGAAACAGGCGGCTGGACTCCGTGGTGGAGAACACCGGGGCCGGCCAGCTACGGCGTCACGCTCGAGGTTTCCAATCCCGTTGTCATCTTCGGACCTAACGGAATCGGCTGGGGCGCGTCGAATACGAAGATCGTCCTCCGTCGTGGGTCCCAAGTCGAAACGATCACGACGTCGCGAGTAGGAAGAGTGAAGCGCTGGTAGATGCAACCCTGTAACCCTTCCAAGCATCTAACCGTATGAAACAGGGAAGAGTCGCGGCCGAAGTGTGACGGCCACTTCGCCCGACCGCCAACCCCGGGGAGCTTTCAGCCCCGGGGTTTGGTCTTTCTACAAGGCCGGTCCCGCGTCCTCGTCGAGAAAGACGAGCGTCTGCCGCCGTCCCACCAGCCGCACCAGCGCCTCGTAGACGCGCGGGTCGAGCACCGTGCCGGACAAATCCGCCATCCGCTCGACCGCTTGCTCGGGGGTCATCTTCTCCTGGTAGGGCCGGGCGGTCGTGAGGGCGTCGTACACTTCCGCTGCCGCAATCACTCGCCCGCCGAGAGGGACTTCTTCGCCGCGCAACCCCTCGGGATAACCGGAGCCGTCGAACCGCTCGTGGTGGCTTTTGACCATCGAGACGACGTCGCCGAGATGCACGAGCGGCGCGAGAATTTGCGCGCCGATGATGACGTGCTGCTTGACGTGCTCGAACTCGTCGGCGGTGAGCGGCCCTTCCTTATTAACGACGGCTTCCCGGGTGCCGATCTTGCCCAAATCGTGGAGCCGGCCCGCCATGCGGATGCGGTCCACCTCTTCCTCATCCAGGCCCATTTCTGTGGCGATGTTCGCTGAGAAATCGGCCACGCGGGCGGAATGGCCGCGCAGATAGGGATCCTTGGCTTCGAGCGCGTTGACGAGCGCCTCCAGCGTCGCCGTCGTGACCCGCTCCAGCCGGTGCCGCTCGCGCTGCAGCTCCGCGGTCCGCGTGGTCACTTCCTCTTTGAGCCATTGATTCAAATGGCGATTCTCGAGCAGCATCTCGCGGCGCTTGAGGGCACGGTGCACGGCGCGCCCCAGGTCCGCCAGCTCGATCGGCTTGGTGAGGTAATCCATCGCCCCGCGCTGCATGCAGAGCGCCGCGCTGGTCGCATCGTTGACCGCCGTGAGCATGAGGATGGCGAGATCGGGCTCGATTTCGAGCGCCTGCGGCACGAGGTCGACACCGCTGGTGCCGGGCATGCGGATATCCGAGAGCATCAGCGCCACCTTGTGGAGGCGCAGCTGCTGGAGAGCCTCGTCAGCGGAGCTTGCCGCGAAAACCTCGAACTGCTGCTGCTTCAGGTATTTCCGCAGCGCGTTCCGGATCGGCTCTTCGTCATCGACCACGAGGACGGTGACGACTCCTGCATGAGCGGTCAACCCGATGCTCCTTGTGAAGCCAAGGCCAAACTAGGAATCGGCTGCGACGAACGCCAGGTCTACGGGAGCCGGAATGAGGCGTGCCGCATGGGCGCGCGCCAGCAACTCCGCGACGGCGCGCCGCCCCAGCGCACCGTAATCGACCGTGTAGGCGTTCACGTACATCCCCACGAAGCGGTCGGTGCGGGCGGCGTCCAGCCCGCGGCTGAATCCCTGCGCGTGCCGCAACGCCTCCGCGCGATGAGCGAGCCCGTATTCAATGCTCGCCTTCAGGTCGCGCGCGATCGCGCGCATCAGCTCGTCACCCAGATCGCGCCGCACCACGTTTCCGCCGAGCGGCAGCGGGAGCTTGGTCTCCCGATACCACCACTCGCCCATGTCCGCCCAGAGCTGCAGCCCGCGGTCGGCAAAGGTGAGCTGCCCTTCGTGAATGAGGACGCCCGCATCGGCGTTTCCCGCCGCGACAAAATCCTCGATCTGATCGAACGGGACCACGACGTGCCGCGCGGCCGGCTGATAGAGCCGCAGCGTCAGGAACGCGGTCGTCAACTCTCCGGGAACGGCGACGACACGCCCCGCCAGGCCCGCGCGCGGGTCGGCGGGTGCCGGCTCTCGGGCGACGATGCGCGGGCCATAGCGGTCGCCGATACTGGCACCATGCGCGAGCAGCGCGTAGCGGTCCGCGAGATAGGCGTACGCGTGCAACGACACGGCCGTGACCTCCAACTCTCCCGCGAGCGCGCGCCGGTTCAGGCTTTCGATGTCGCCCAGCTCATGGACGTAGCGACGGCCCGCTGTGTCGATCTTTCCTTCCGCCATTGCCCAGAACATGAAGGCGTCGTCGGCATCGGGACTGTGGGCGACGCGAATAATGCCGGGATGCGGGATACGGGAAACGGGATACGTGGTCATGAGGCCGGCCGTGTCCCGATCACTCGAGTCGCTTCAGCCTTGAAACTCGTTAAGGCATCGAGGTGTGCATCCTGCGCATACTCCGGTCGCTGCTTGGCCATCTCCCCCGGCTCGTTGCGCAGGAAGTCCGCGTACGCGCGCCGCTCCTGCACCGTGTTGCCCTGCTGCTGGTAGGCGTGGGCGCGCAGAATATAAATGAAGAGATGCGTGGGGATTGATTGCCGGATCGTGTCGGCCTGGGCGAGTGCGGCGGCCGCGTCCCCACCGGCAAGCTGGAGCAGGCCGACATGGTAGCGCGCATCAGCGTCCAAGGCCGGCAGCTGTGAGTAGGCCCCCAATGCCATCGGCAGAAAGAAGCTGACGCTGTCGCCTTTGCCGGCCTCCGCCAGGATCATGACGCGGTTGAACAGCCGGTTGGCTCGTTCTTCGGGGGACATCTGAGATATGTCGGGAGCACGGAGCATGGAGCTCGGAGCAGCAGGCGGAAGGTCCCCCTGTCGCTTCGTGCTCCGTGCTCCTGATCCTCGGATCGCAACCACAGTGACCAGTGCACCAAGCGCCGCCCCCGCCAAGGCCCAGGGAAACCCGGCACGCCACCCAGTAGCGTGCGCAGTGGCGATCGCGGCGCCGCACTTGTGGCAGAACCGCGCCGTGGCTGCGAGCTGCGCACCGCAGGCATGACACGTCATAGGTGGGGAGAATGTAACCCGGGCTAGCGACCCGCACGAAAGCCGGTAGAGTAGGGGCCCATGGCGAGCACCGAATACGGCAAGCACATGGGGGAGCTGAAGCGCGGCGAGCAGCGCTGGGACGTCTACCTCGAGGGCCAGCCTGATGCGTCGCTGGGCGCGGTCCGGGGCCGCATCCACTTCGTCAGCGGTCAGCTCCACAAGGTCACCGGCTGGATCTTCCTCGAATGGAAGGAGAAGGATATTCAGGAGCGGTTCGGGGAGTTTTCGGCGGTGGAGCTGTTGCACTTTGTGGAAGCGCTGTAGCGCATTTGTGGCACATTCGGTGGCAGTTTGCACATTTCCACATCCCCAATCGCCGAATAGCCGTTTTTTATTGCAATTCGTGCACGGATTTCTTGACACCCCGCCGTACGCCCTCTACCTTCCCATATGGCCCGCCGCTTGCAAAGCGTCTCATCGACTCGGGAAGGAGATCCCATTCAATGACAGCAACGCTGGAACCGACCGTCGGCGCCGGTGCGAAAGCGTCCACCGGTACGTCGCCGGCGGATGTGATCCGCCGCGCCAAGGAAGCAGGAGTGCAGATCGTCGACGTGCGCTTCACTGATCTGCCCGGCACCTGGCAGCATTTCTCGATTCCCTTGAAGGAGCTCGAGGAAGACACGTTCACCGACGGTTTGGGATTTGACGGCTCGTCGATCCGCGGCTTTCAGGCAATCAACGAGAGCGACATGCTGCTCCTGCCGGATCCGGCCAGCGCGTTCGTCGATCCGTGCCTGCAGGTCCCGACGCTCTCGCTCACCTGCGATGTCGTGGATCCCATCACCCGCGAGCCGTACTCCCGCGATCCGCGCTATGTGGCGCGTAAGGCCGAAGCGTTCTTGAAGAAAAGCGGCGTCGCCACGACGGCGTATTTCGGTCCCGAGGCGGAGTTCTACATCTTCAATTCCGTGCGCTTCGACCAGAACGCGCACGAAGGTTACTACCACATCGATTCCGAAGAGGGCATCTGGAACAGCGGCACGAACGGCACGGCCAACCTCGGCCACCGTCCGCGCCACAAAGAAGGCTATTTCCCGGTGCCGCCGACCGATCGTCTGCAGGACCTCCGCTCCAAGATCATGCTGGCGATGATCGCGTCGGGCATCGAAGTGGAAGTCCACCACCATGAGGTGGGGACGGCGGGCCAGACCGAGATCGACATGCGTTACAGCACGCTGACCCGCATGGCCGATCAGATCATGATGTACAAGTACATCGTCAAAAACGTGTGCGCCCAGAACGGCTACACGGCGACGTTCATGCCCAAGCCGATGTTCGGCGACAACGGCTCGGGGATGCACGTACACATGAGCTTGTGGAACGGCACGAACAACCTGTTCTTCGACAAGAATGGCTACGCGTTGATCTCCGAGTCGGCGCGCTGGTACATCGGCGGGCTCATCAAGCACGCGGCGGCGCTGCTCGCCTTTGCGGCCCCGACGACCAACAGCTACCGGCGCCTGGTGCCGGGCTATGAGGCGCCGATCAACCTGATCTACTCGCAGCGCAACCGCTCGGCGATCTGCCGCATCCCGATGTATTCGACGTCGCCGAAGGCCAAGCGGCTCGAGTTCCGGGCGCCCGATCCATCGGCCAACCCGTACCTCACGTTTGCGGCGCTGCTCATGGCTGGTCTCGACGGCATCAAGAACAAGATCGAGCCGCCGAAGCCGATGGACGTGGACCTGTATGAGCTCGAGCCGGCCGAGCGCAAGCACGTGAAGAACACGCCGGGAAGCCTGCAGGAATCGTTGGCGGCGCTGGAAGCCGATCACGCGTTCCTGCTCGAGGGCGGGGTCTTCACACAGGATCTCATCGACGTCTGGCTCGCGATGAAGCGGGCCAAGGATGTCGACGCGGTCGCGTTGCGGCCACATCCCTACGAGTTCTTCCTGTATTACGACGCGTGAACTGAACGACGGTAAGGGACGGTAAAGGACGGTAAGGGACGGTAGGGGTTTGTGCTCTTACCGTCCCTTACCGTCTCTTACCGTCCTTTACCGTCTCAACCAACCATGCCAACCAAACGCGAAATCCTCGAGGCCGCCAAGAAGCAGGAGGTCAGCTCCCTGCTCCTGCAGTTCACCGACATCCTGGGCGTCAACAAGAATGTCGAGGTGCCCGAGAGCCAGTTCGAAAAGGCGCTTGAGGGGGACATCATGTTCGACGGCTCGTCGATCGAAGGCTTCGTCCGGATCGAGGAGTCCGACATGGTGCTGCGGCCCGATCTGGACACGTTCCGCGTGTTGCCCAACGGTGACGCGGCCGGCAGGGTCGCCCGGGTGATCTGCGACATCTACAATCCGGACGGCTCGGCCTTCGCCGGCTGCACACGCCAGGCGCTGCAGCGCCAGATCGCCAAGGCGAAGGCGCTCGGCTACGAGATGATGGCCGGTGTGGAAGCCGAGTTCTTCATCTTTCAGTTGGATGCGGACGGTGAGCCGACCACGGTGACGCACGACCACGGCGGCTACTTCGACCAGACGCCGGTCGATCGCGCCGAGGAGATTCGCCGGCTGATCGTGAAGGATCTCGTCGCGATGGGGTTCGAAGTCGAAGCTGGACACCACGAGGTAGCGCCGGGGCAGCACGAGATCGATTTCCGCTACGCCGAGGCCCTCGCGACGGCCGACAACCTCGCCACGTTCCGATTCATCGTGCGCAACGTCGCCTACCGCCACGGGTTCCTCGCGACGTTCATGCCCAAGCCGATCTTCGGCCAGAACGGCTCGGGGATGCACACCCACCAATCGTTGTTCCGGAAGGGGGCGAACGCGTTCCACGATCCCAAGGCGAAGTGGGAGCTCTCTCCGGTAGCGCTGAACTATATCGCGGGGCTGCTGGAGCACGCTCGCGGCTTCTGCGCGGTGACGAATCCGCTGGTGAACAGCTACAAGCGCCTCGTCCCAGGCTACGAGGCCCCGACCAACGTGGCGTGGTCGATGCGGAACCGGTCCCCGCTGGTGCGCATCCCCGACCGCCGCGGCATCGGCACCCGCTGCGAGTTGCGCATGCCCGATCCGTCGGCGAACCCGTATCTGGCCCTGGCGGTACAGCTGGCGGCCGGGCTGGACGGCGTCGAGCGCAAGCTCACCCCGCCCGATCCCGTGAACAAGAACATCTTCGCGATGAGTTTTCGCGAGCGGCGCAAGTACCGGATCGACGAGCTGCCGCGCGACCTCCACGAAGCGTTGGACATGCTCGACAAGGACGACGTGATCCGTGACGCCCTGGGGCCGCACATCTACGAGCGGTTCGTGGAGGCCAAGCGTGAGGAATGGCAGGAATACATTGGCCGCGTGAGCGAGTGGGAGGTCGAGCGCTACCTGGCCCAGTACTGAACGTTTCCCCCCCCTCCCCCCACCCTCTCCTTCCTGCTGGCACAGTGTATGCAAATTCATGCGTACAATGCTCGAATAACATTACACGGGGCGCATGCTGTGCGTGATGAGTTGCACAGTGTACACAGATTTGTGCATATTATGCACGAATTTGCTGACACCGCGTATCCACCCAGGGGGGGACATTGGACGCCAACACCATTGCCATCAACTTCGTCTGGACGCTCGTCGCCGGTTTCCTCGTGATGTTCATGCAGACCGGCTTCGCGCTGGTCGAAACCGGCTTCACGCGCGCGAAGAATGCCGCGCACACCATGACGATGAACTTCATGGTCTACGGCATCGCGATGTTGGCCTACTGGGCGGTGGGCTTCGCGCTGCAGGCGGGCGGCGTGGGACCGCTAAGCACGCTGGGCGGCTACGATCAACTGTCGCATGAAGTCTCGGTAACGATCGGCGGGAAGACGTGGGGCCTGTTCGGAGGAACCGGGTTCTTCCTCACCGGCGTCGCCTACACCGCGCCGGTCTTCGCCTACTTCCTGTTCCAGATGGTGTTCATGGACACGGCGGCCACGATCCCGACGGGAGCGCTGGCCGAGCGGTGGAGGTTCGTCGCGTTCGCCGTGTTCAGCGTGTTCGTCGGCGCCTTCATTTATCCGATCTACGCCAACTGGACGTGGGGCGGCGGCTGGCTCGCCATGCTCGGCAAGAACCTCGGGCTCGGTCACGGCCACGTCGACTTCGCGGGATCGTCCGTGGTGCACATGACGGGCGGTGTCATGGCGTTCATCACCGCGATCCTCTTGGGCCCGCGGCGCGGGAAGTACAACGCCAACGGAACGGCAAACGCCATCCCGGGCCACAACATCCCGATGGCGTTGGTCGGCACGTTCATCCTTGCCTTCGGATGGTTCGGGTTCAACGCCGGCTCGACGCTGGCGGGTTCTGACCTGCGCATCGGGGTCATCGCAACCAACACGATGCTGGCTGGGGCGGCGGGAGGGATCACCGCCATGCTTTACGTGTGGCGGAAGTACGGCAAGCCCGATCCCTCGATGCTGGCGAACGGGACACTCGCCGGACTGGTCGCGATCACGGCGCCGTGCGCCTTCGTCACGGCCCCATCCGCCGTCTTGATCGGCGGCGTGGCGGGAGTGCTGGTGTGCGCGGCGGTGCTCTTCATCGAGCGGTCGTTGAAGATCGACGATCCCGTTGGCGCCATCTCGGTGCACGGGGTGTGCGGCCTGTGGGGGATTCTGTCGGTCGGCCTCCTGGCGGACGGCACGTATGGGGCCGGCTGGAACGGCGTCGACGGCGCGGTGCGCGGATTGTTCTACGGCGACGCGTCGCAGCTCCTCGCCCAGCTGGTGGGCGGAGTGGCCAATTTCGTGGCCGTCGGCGCCATGGCGTACAGCGCCTACAAGGTCACCGGCCTTGTGGTCGGCGGCCATCGCGTTTCGCCTGAAGTTGAGGAGCTCGGTCTCGACGTGCCGGAGATGGGTGTGCAGGGCTACCCGAATACGCCCGAACCTTCGACGGTGGTGATCTTGAGCGAGTCTGTGACGGTGCCCGCGGAAACGGCCTTCGAGCCCCAGCCGGAGGCGCTCTGATGCGTCTCGTCATGCTTGCAGGGCTGTTGCTGGTGCCGGAATTCTTGGCAGCGCAGGGCAACGCATCGACCGACGCGCTCAAGCTCACGGGCTTCGCTGAGGTATCCTACGCCTATTCCGGGCACAGCAGCGGGGACACGCTCATCGTGGGGCGGCTGTACGACCGCCTGCAGAACCGCTTCACTCTAAACGCGTTCGGGGTGGTGTTGGACAAGCCGTATGACCCCGCGAAGCGGAGCGCGGGGTTCCACGTCGAGGCCCTGTTCGGCCAGAACGCAACCGTCATCAAGGCGGGGGGAGGGGCGCTCGATCTCGGTACCCAGGGCGATATCCCGCACCTCTACGTCACCCTCAACCTCCCAACCGCGAATGGCAGCGGCGTGCAGTTCAAGGCGGGGCGCATTCCGACCCTCATGGGTCTGGAGGTGATCGAGACCGTCGCGAACCCCAACTGGTCGGAGGGCAACCAGTTCGTCTACGTCGAGAACTTCACCGGCGTGGGTGTGAGCGTCGAAACGAAGCTCAATCAGCACTTGGACGTCCAGCTCCGGGTGATCAACGGTTGGGACCAGGTTTCGGACAACAACAACCGCAAGTCGCTGATGGGGCGTGTGGGGATCTCCCCCGATACGCTCACCTCGATCGGCGTCGTCGGGTTCTGGGGTCCGGAGCAGCCCGGCGACAACACGGCGAACCGCTACGGCGTCGAGACCCTGGTCTGGCGGAAGCTCGGCAGGGCGCAGGCGTGGGTTCAGGGTGATTACGGTCGCGAGCGCGCGAACCCCGCCCTGCCGGACCCCTCGCAGGACGCGCGGTGGTGGGCGCTGGGTGGTTGGGTCACCTACCATGTCGGCACATCGGTCGGCCTGGCGTTGCGGGGCGACTATCTGAATGACGAGAACGGCGCGCGTACCAGCGGGTCCTTGGGCTTTCCAGCGAACACCGGGCACAAGATCGGGAGCGGCACCGCCACGTTGAACATCCGCGCGTGGCCGAATGCTGTCGTGCGGCCCGAGATCAGGTACGATCGATCCACGCTGGCGGCGTTCAACGGCAAGAAGGATCAAGTCAGCATCGCGCTGGGCGTGGCGTATATCTTTTGACGTTACCTGATGACAGCGCTTCACACGTTGGCCCTGATCGCCGGGGTAGCCTCGGCGTGCGACATCCTGCCGCGTCCGGGCGACACGCAGGGCGTGCAACAGGCGGGGCGGTGGGAGCAGCATGGCCGGATCAGCGTCCGGCCGGATCCCCGCTACACGCTGGTGCGTCTCGAGGTCGACACGAATGTCGTCGAGCGCCACGACGTGGTGCTGGCGCGGTTCGACTTCAATCCCAGTGAAGCCGAGGGCGACGAGTACTCGCTGACTGTCGCCCTCGATCTCGGCGACGCGCGTCGCCTGTCGGCAAATCATCCGTACTCACTCGGCGACTCGATTCCCGCCTACGCGACGGTGACGTGCCTGTGCCGGCCGCTCCGGCCGGACTCGGTGCGCGGGAGCTACGTGATGCAGACGCGGGGATCACGGCAGCTCGCCGGGCGCGTCGACGCGACGCTTTATTTCACCGCGTGGAACGACTCAACCAGGCACGCCACCTATCGGTTGCGGCAACGAATCCACGGGGTGAGGCCGTAATGGCGGTTGGGCGGTTGGGCGGTTTGATTATCGGGTTCGTAGTGCTTCTAACCGCCGAACCGCTTAACCGCCTAACCGCCCAAACCGATTCTCCGCCGCCCCAGACGATCGACACCATCATCATCGAGAATCGCAACATTTTCGATCATGAAGACGTCGCCCCGGATTGGGTGTCGCACCTGGCGAATCGGCTGCACATGCGAACCCGCCCGTGGGTGATCAAGCGGCGGCTGCTGCTGAATCGCGGTGACCCCTTCGATTCGGCGCGGGTGGCGGAGAGCGAACGCGCGCTGCGTACCCTGGGGGTGTTTCGCGCGGTACGCGTGGATACCATGCGTGCGGCGCCGGGCGGCAGACTCGCGCTGCGTGCCGTCACGGCCGATGGTTGGAGCACGCAGCCGCAGGCGAGCTTTTCCAGCGTCGGCGGCGACAAGACCTGGGGTGTCGGACTCGTGGAGCGCAATTTCCTCGGGACGGCAACGGAGCTGTCGCTCATCTACGGCAAGAACCCCGATCGCCGTCGTCTCGATTTCGAATTCATCAACTCGCAATTCTTCGGGCGACGCACGCTGCTCATCCTGCGTCACTCCGACTTATCCGACGGGCGTCACGGCGAATGGACGCTGGGGTTGCCGTTTCACGAGACCGCGGCGCCGCATTCTCTGGAGACGTACGGCGAATTCGCGCAAGAGCGCGTGCTGCGCTTTCGGGACGACGTGCTGCAGGACAGGACGCGCCATCATTTGTTGCGCATCGGCGTAATCGGGGGTATCGCCGCGTCCGCGACGACCCACCGGTACACCCGGGTGTGGGGCGGCTGGGAGTGGCGCCGCGAGGACTTTGCGGACAGTACGACCGGGCGCGTTCCGTACTCCGTGTTCACGACGGCGCGGGCGGGCATCGACGTCGGTTCGGGGCGATTTCGCGTCCTGGAGCACTTCAACTCGTACTCCCGGCGAGAGGACGTGGATCTGTCGCCCACGTTTCGGGCCGGTATTGTGCTGCAGCCGGGTGCGGGGGGAGGTGTGGGTTACGAGGTGAGCGGGCAGACGTCGGCCGTCTGGAACCGCGGCTTTGCGGTGTTGCGAGTCGCGGCCAACGGCCTGGACTCGACGCGGACGCAGGCGCAGCTGACCGTGGTGAGTCAGAACGTCGGCGGCCATACGCTGATCGCTCACGCCGAGGGCGGCGTCGTGACGCATCCGAAACCGGGCGCCGAGTTCGATCCGTGGATCGTGCAGCGCGGGCCGCGGCTGTTCGGCGTGCACGACTTTACGGGCACGCGAACCACGTGGTTCGTGCTCGAGGACCGGATTCTCGTCGCTGACGGCATGCTGGGTTTGATGGCGCTGGGTCTCGCGCCGTTTGTCGACTACGGCGGCGCCTGGTACGGCGACGAAGGCGCGCGCCAGGGAGGCGACGCCGGGGTATCGCTGCGCTTTGGGCCGACGCGCGCCGTGCGTGGCGAAGCGGCTGAGCTGGCGTTTGGTTACCGATTCGGGCAGGGCGTGCGTGGCAAGCCCTGGGCGATCACGTTACGGAAAGGATTCTCCTTCTAATGGGCACGATGACGAGGATCGACTGGATCGGCTGGCTGGCGACGGGAGTGTTTCTCGTTTCGTACTTCGCGA
Organism: Acidobacteriota bacterium; assembly: GCA_003222455.1. GTDB lineage: Bacteria > Acidobacteriota > Vicinamibacteria > Vicinamibacterales > CAVVIG01 > QHWF01. The sequence continues at coordinate 15,071 of QHWF01000043.1, read as the reverse complement.
AACAGCCCACGACGTTGCGGCGCGTGCAAGGCGTCGCCGCGGGGTTGTGGGCGTTGTACGGCGTGCTGATTCACTCGCTGCCGGTTATCGTGGCGAACATTCTGGTTGCGAGCGTCGCGGTCATCTCGTCGTTCAGGAAGCCTTCGGCTTTGGCTTCTCCTCCATGAGCGCCATCGGGTTGTTGTCGGGGTCGTGAAAGAACGCCATCCATAGGTCGTAGTCGGCCGCTTCGTGCACGCGGTGCGGCTTGTCCACGAATTGGACGCCGCGCTGCACGAGCGTGCGATGCTGCTGCTCGATGTCCTTTACGCGAAAATAGAGAAACGAGCCGGGGTGATCCTGCTCGGCATTCTCGGGCGGCGACAGCATGAGCCGCACCGGGCCGACCTGGAAGAACGCCAGTGACGGCGGCGCCTGAAACAAGAGCGGCAGGCCCAGGGTGTCGCGGTGGAACTTCACGGCGCGATCGAGGTCGTGGACGACGTTGGTGATCTGGGCGAGCTCCATTGCTCCTCCACGAGGGTGGGTTGAGAAAGTACTCTGATTTGGTGACTTTTGACGGCGTGGCACCGTAGCCAAGTGGTAAGGCAGAGGTCTGCAAAGGGCATCAGCCTCTTTCCACGGCAATCCTTGCCGGTACCAACTGATGCTGCTCTTTGGCCTTGCTCACCGTCGGTATTCCGTTCCCATCCTGTCTTGACCACCGTTTCCATCGCAGTCTGCCACCACTTTTCCCACCAGCTCGAGGAAGGTCTCGCGGAGCGGTCCGGCCGGTGTTCAGGGGAGCGCCTCGGCCTTGTCGGTGATCGTTGTTTCGAGGGACCCGTCACAATGAGCGCTCGCGGAAGCAGAGCAGATGCGGCCGCCGGCGATTACGCGGCTGGTGGATGGATTGAGCGGCGCGTACTCGTGCGCCGGTGAGTAACTTCAAGGATGGACGGGTGCAGCTGGTGGAGGCGATGGCGGCAGGGAAACGCCTACTACAGAAGGGCGGGCGCGACGCGTCGAGCGACTGATGAAGAACGTCGCGCAGCTCACGCCGGTGGATCAGCGCGTGCTCGCACGCGCGGCTGAGCTGATGGAGCGAGTGGGAGCAGAAGTCCCCTCGACGGCCGCCTCAGGATGGCTCAACGACAGTCAAGGCAATAATCTCGCAATGGTAATCCGTCGGCCGTCCTTTTTCCGATCACCGCAGCGAGGATCGCTCGCGCTTACCGGATCACTGGGGGCATGCCACCGCCAGGACCGTGGCAGGCTGAGCACGGCCCCGGTGGCGGATTTGGCGTTCGGACTGAAAACGGCCGCATGCGAGAGATCCAGTCGTAGTATCCTCCTGCGACTGACCCGATGTCCTGCCACTCGTTGAATTTAGCGACCACGTCGAGAGATCCGGGGACGGCAGGAAGTTCGCCCTCCACGCCTGCCGCGAATCCCGACAATCCCGCTATGATGGCCCCAGCTCTCGACATGGCGATGTTATAGGTATACACGTTTACGGTACCCTGCAACAATTCTGCATACGTGGTCGCACGGACATACGTTTGTGCGCCGACCTCTAGACTGGCTTGGCTGACAGCTGCGCTAGTCTCACCGAGTGCCGTAGAAACAGCTGGACCCGCGGCGACAGCGACGGCTGCGATCGCGATTGGAGCGGTCATGAACCCCTCCAGTTGATACAATTGCTTTTCGAGAAGCTGCTCGGGCGTCTGGAGGGGCTTGGATTGCGGAGTTCCTTGCTCGTATCTAGCCTGCCGCCCGTCTGGATCGCTTACGCCAAGCGGCCTGTCCAGAGCAAAGGCATACAGATTCAGGCGGGCTGGCTCAGCTACCCTCGAGACCTCGAACGCAGCGGGGTCGCTTTGCAGCCATCGGCCGAAGCGTGAGTCATAATACCTAGCGCCGAAGTAGTCGAGTCCCGTCTCGACGTCGAACTCCTTGCCGTTGAACGCAGCGAGCACCACAGGTTCGTCCAAAGAACTACTTGCGTCTGAGATCATCTCTCCAAAGGGGAGGTACTCATAATGGGCACTCGCACTACCTGACCCGTCAGTCACGAGCACTGTGGAGCCAACGAGGTCCGCGTGCAAGAAGTGCAGGCTGGTCGCGGCGTAACTGAGCGACCGCTCGTCTCCACCCGCAGAAGATGGGTCCACGACCCCGGCGACAAGCGCGATGGGCTGACCGTCCAATGGGATCTCCTTGGTCCTGGTGTCCCCCCGCACTGAAGCTCGCGTCATGAACCGAACGCTGTAGTACGGACTCGGGTAGAGAGTGGCGTCATCGGCAGCGCCAGCCTGGGCAGAGAGGTCCGTTTCCTTCCGCGCGCGCGTACCCGCGGCGTCGTACTGATACGTCGTCACGGCCTGCGTATTTCCTGGGCTGCTCTCGCTGAGTCTCCCGTCCTCATTCCACTGATAGAGGGCGGTAGCAGCGGCTAGCGTGACTGTCGCCACTGCTCCCCGAAAATCGTAGCCAAGGTTGTAGGGTCCTATGGCCTGCACGAGACCGGGCTTGACCGGATCAGTGTACTGGTAGGCCCAATCCCGTGACAGGTTGTTCGCCGCACCCGTTTCGGTGACCTGCTGCCGCAGGAGGTTCCCAACATCGTCGTAGTCGTAGGTTCCTTGAGCACCGAGCTGACCGCCATCGGAACGGGTGCCTTGGAAATTGAAGGTGTGGAGCCGATGGAGGTCGTCGTACGTATAGGTCCGGTTCATTGCGGACCACGGGTCGCCCGCGCCGGCGCGTGTCTCCGTCGTAGTGAGGACATTCCCTACGTGATCATAGGCATACTCGATGGCTCTCAGGGGGTCACTGACCGTCTGGTTCGTAACAGTTTGAAGGTGCATACGACGCGTATCGGCCTCGTAGTCATTCACGGTTACCACGCCGTTCCCGTATGCAAGTCGCGACACCTTGCCATATACGTCGTACTGCACATCCGAGACATACACTTGCTTCGCCGACCCTCGTTGACCCGAGACATGCTTGACCCGGCCGCCGTTGTCGTATTCGTACGTGACCGTGTCGCCATCGGGGTACAACATCGAGAGTAGCCGGCCGAAACTGTCATAGACGTACCCAGCTTCGAACTCGCGGGTGTCTGCAGCACCATTCCCTACCTGCATAATTCGAGTTGTGCGCGTCAATTCACCTAGGGCTCCATACGAGCTGCGTGCCTCACCTCCGGCATCGACGACCTTGCACACACGCCCGCGAATGTTCGACAATCCGTCACATTCGCCCGGCGCGGCGGCGTCCCCGTACGTATACGTCACGTCAGGAGACACGGGGTAGTCCACGGTCATGAGACGGTCTTTCTCGTAGTTTCGTAGAACCTTCTCGGAAACGGCGCAGTTCGCGAGCAGCGGGGGGGGATCGTTGCAGAGCTCCTGGTCCGTCGACGCGATGAGGTTCCCCATGCCGTCGTAACCATACTCCGTCCGGCCGGTCTCCGGGATCGAAATGACGGTGGCTCGACCAGCCAAGTCGTACTCAAACGTCCGCTCGTCGTCCAAGGCGTCCCGAAGGTGAACAAGTTCTCCCGTCGGCTGGTAGTCATACGTGGTGGTGATCTCGCGGCCGCCAAGCAGTTCGACAACTGCTACCAAACGATCTCCAGAGTCGAAATGGAGATGTTTCACCTTTTGCTCAGGATCCGTGAGAGTCGTGCGTCGCGTGAGTACGCCGGGCCGCCGAGGGTGCTCCGCGATTTCGTAACTCCACGTGGTCCTGATCCTACCGGGGCTCACTTGCCGCGTGGGCCGATCGAGCGCGTCGTAGTCCCAGATGGTGGTATGCGCTGGATCGAGGGACAAACCTTCGAACGCAATTGTCGATCCCGGCCGGAACACGGGATCCCCAGCCCGTATCCGCCTTCCTGCAGTGTCGAACTCCACCGTGCCGGCCAGGATACGACCCACCACTCCATCTACTTCGCCGTCCGCCTGGGTTTGGATTTCTCGTGCTAATCCATCGAAGAAGCGGCCGATCCGCAGGGTACTGTGCACATTGGTTGTTCCTGGCGTGACCGCGGCGTTGGTTGTGATCGCGTACGCCGGGAACGTGCCGTTCAGCTGCGAATAGGAGGCTGTTAGGCTCGGCGTCCCGGCCGCAAGTTCGTAAGGAGCGAAGAGCTGGAAGAGACGGCCGAACTCGTCGTAATCGGTCTTCTGCTCCTGCTGGTTTGCGTCACGAGTGTACGTTGCGAGTTGGAAGCGCAGATCATAAGCTGCCGTCGACTGTAGCCCCAGGTTATCGCTCGTCAGAATCGGGAGCATTCCTGTGAAGCGATCTCGCGAGTACCTGATTTGGTAGCCATTGGCGTCTGTGATTGAGTCGACGCCGCCGGTGGCACCGACAGCGATGTGGAAACGGCCGACTTTGGTTCCAGCGGCATCGGCCCACGTCTCGTGCGTGCTGAGGTTACCATGACTGTCGTATGCAGCGTTCCTCTTTCGCAAGATCGACCCGGCATGGGAGTCCTGCCGTACTTCCACGCTATCGGCGCGATCGACGATGTACGCATCAAGGAACTGATTGCGCAGATCGTATCCGATGTCGGCCGCAAGGCGATCCGTGTTATCCGGCCCGTACTCTTCCCTGAGCTTCGTGACGTTACCCCATTCGTCATATTCCTCGAGGAACTGCCGTCGCTCTAGGGCATTGGTGCCACCCTCAAAGAACCGAGTCACGATCGCGGTGGGCTTCGGAAACCACACGTCACAGGGCGTTCGATTCGTGGAGGCGGAAGTCGCGTTTGCCAAGTAGGCGGCTGGCAGCAACAATTGGTGAACGCATCCGTCGCGTTCGGTGGAAGTGGCTGTCCCCCACAGCGTCGGCGCGTAGGTGTTTTCGGTCTCCGTCAGCAGCGAGCCGTGCGCGTCATAGGCGCGCTCTCGCCGCAGGAACCCCTCTAAGCGGTAATCCCGATTCTCGTACTCTCGCCGCGTTACCCGTCCGTCGGCCCGCATAGTCGTCACGATCTGGTATCCGTAGTCCTCCTTCTCGTATCGGTCGTAATAGGGCTGTTCGTAACTGTACGCCATCACGATCGGTGTCGTACGGAGGTTTTGCGGCACCGATGTCTGATGTCCCAAGGTCGTGGAGTCGAGCAGCCAGCTGGAGTGAGGATCGGCCTCTGAGGGTGTGCTGCGCCGGTAGCGAATGTCGACTTGGCCGCCAAGCGGCCGATAGACTGTCTTCAGCAGATTAGCCCCACCCAACCTATTTCGCTGAACCTGAAGGCCGCCGGATCCTTCGTTTCCTGACCGCAAGACACGGTCGGGAAGACCGTCTCCGTCAACGTCCTCAAGCGCAAGTTGGACGTAGCTGGCGCCCTCGTTGTTCGAGTAGCTGACCGTTCCCTTGACGAAGAAGACTGTCACAGAAAAGCTTCCGCTCCATGTTGTCATCCGAGCACCGCCCGCGGATACCCCATCAGGTCCCAACGCGTCGGTCATGATTTGATCCAGCTCATGGAGAGTGCTATTCGACCGGTTCGCGGCATCGATTGCGGCCTGAAGGGAAGTGGTGCCTCCAAACCAATTAATCTGGGGCACGACAGATTCTCCGATCCACGCAAATCCAGGAACTTCAGGTGGCAAGGCCCACGGACTCGTCTGCAGAGGATTCGACAGTGTGAGGAAAGCGGAGGGCCCGTGCCCGGGGAAAGAGCCAGTGTTCAGGCGAACTAGAACCGAGTTGGAGCCCGGAAAGCGCTCGACGAAATCCAGCAGCCCATCACCATTGATGTCCGCGAACTGTACGGCGTCCTGAGCAACGGTGGCACTTTGAGTCTTCGCAACAGACGCGTCGGCTCCGAAAATGCCGAGATCTATCCCCCCACCTCCCCCGGTACTTTTCGAGAGTGTCAGATTGTCAGACTCAGTTAGCGCTCCGACTCGGGCGCGTTCTTGTAACCAACTTGACAGTTTCTTGGCGATGTCGTTTCCAGTGGGCTGCCCGAGTGGATCCAAGACGCCGAGATCTTCGGCCGCTCCGAGGCGATAACCGAGATTCAGCCGAACGTAAAGATGTGTACGGCCCGTAGCTCCTGACTCCCCGGCGCCAAAAATGATGTCCGGTAGACCGTCGCCATTGATATCGAGCCGGTTGGAGGTAATGGTGCTGTGGCTTGCTTGCGACCCGCGCCCGAAGGTCACCGTTGCGCGAGACTGACCCGTGACGACATTGCCTTGGGGGTCAGTTTTGAGAACGTATCCACCGCTGCCACTGCCTGAGAGGTTGAATCCAAACGTTGTATTAAGCGCTTCGCTGATACCGGGGTAAACGGACTCATCACGTCCACCCAGGAACATCACATTGGGACTTGTGAGATCGATGACGCCGTCGCCGTTCCAGTCCTGGACTTCTCTGCTGGTGTAGACTCCACCCGTAGCGACGTCGACACTCACTCCCGCGCCGGCCGGGATGAACGCGAACTTGCTCAAGTCGATCCCCGCGCCCAAGTAGGCGCTCACACCGGCGGTCCAGCTCTCGCGGATGTTTCGCGGCGAAGCCAATAACGGATTCGGAGTCGAGTTTCGCTCGCTTGGGTTTATGTTCCCTCCGCAGATGTAAGCACCGGGATCCCCTCCTGTCATGCACCCAGTGCCGTCATTCCCTCCAGTGACAGCGCTGCCAAGAGGCTCAAAACGGCGTGCCAGCCGCCCTTCACATCCGTCTGGGGACAAATCGATTGTGTTATCGTTCCCGCAACGCTCGTAGAGCGACGGCTGTGGATCTGGGACCCCGTCCCCGGGTCCTGGAGCGTAAGGCATTGGATCGATGGAATTCGGAAGACCGTCAACGTCAGGGTCATCGCCACCGGATTCCGGACAACCGTCCTCGTCCTCGTAACCGTCGAAGTCCTCAGGATCTAGTGGACACTTGTCTACAGAGTCATAGATCCCGTCCCCATCGGTGTCTACATCCGGTTGACTTGGCCCACCGCCCGGTACCGTCACCAGCTGAGAAGTTGTGTCTTGAAGAGACAGCAACACGTTGCCGACAAGACGGGTTGGCGAGAAGTTGGGGTTGCCTTTACGGTGCGTGACGATACCACCGTGCGAAGTCCCTCCAGCCCCCGAGAGTGCAGCGCAGGAGAGCGGTCCTATGCATTTGAGGTCCTCTTTGCCGTTGAAGAGACCGTAGAAAAAGCCGTGATAGCCTCCGCCGTATGGTTCAAATGAATGAACGACCTCTCCGACAAGCTTTGGGAGACGATAGCCAGCGCCGAAATCAGCGCTCACAAGGTTGACTGGGAGCGTGTCCCGCTCGTGGAAGGTGATGGGCAAAGGAAACGTGAATCCGTAGTAGCCGATTTCAACGCCCGGGCCGCCGGCACCGACTTGACCGAAGGGAGGTCCGATCCTGGTGTAAGGCGGACAACAGGGGTACGCACCCTCAATTGTTTCTGTCGGCATCGCGAGGGAGATTCCGCCGCTCGAGGGTCCGCCGGTTTGTACCTGCCCGGCAATCGCCTCCCACTTGACAAGGGTCGCGGTGACGAGCCCATGACGCACGAGAAACGCCGGGAGCTCCCCCAGCTGCATTGTGAAATCGTGGGAGTCCAGCCGAATGCGCACCCCTCCTCCTCCCAGCGACACAACGGTCTCACCGCTGGGCAGCACGAAGGTTTGGCCCGCCGGTATTGTGACGAACGTTGCTTGCGGCGCCAGCCGTTTGGCGATCCCCTCTGCCTCTGAACCGGCCACCACAGCGATGCCGATGTCGGCGTGATCGAGTTGCTGGTAGTACAGGATGCAGTTCGTGGAAACAGGGTTCGTCGCGACGTTAAAGGGCCCTATTACTGGCGTGGCACTCGGACACCCAGGTTCTTCATGGCCGGGCGCTACCACCGGCGAACTCACCCAGGCAAGATCCTGCGTCCTCGTGCTTATGGGCGACGTGGCGTGGTCTTTCACGAGAGCGAAGTACTCTGTCACAATGGTACGCTCGCGCTCCGCCTTCACCCGAAGACTCGTCGCAGGGTCGAAAGACGCCTCCGTGTAACCACGGATGAAGTATGTGCCAGGCTTGGGTAACGTGATTGTCTGCCGTTTGGTGGAAGCGTGAGCGCCAATTGCAAGATCGCGCGGCCCGACCTCCAGCCGAGAAGCAACGCCTTCCATTTGATCGCCTGTCACCGTCACGATCAGGGGCTGTTTGGGATTAACAACCGTCGCAGCGATTTCGATTTGCTCGTCTGGCTCGACCGTCTGGAAGGGGACTAGCTGCCGTGTTGGGTGCACTCGATAAAGAACGGGGGGCTCGTAAACAATCGGCTTCTCGGGGTACTCTGTCGTGGAAGCCTGAACGAGGATCTTGGAAACGTATGCATCGCCGCCGATGACCCTGTAGAGATCCTCGCGCCCGTTATTGTCCTCGTGGGTCTCATGCACGGCGCTCGTCAGGTCGGCTTGTGCTTTATTAAGGTAGTCCCGTGCCGCTCCTAAGATGTCGGTCGTTTGAAGGGTTTGGCTTTGGCGGGGTCCCAAGGCCGGAACGGAGAACTTGCGTGCCAGCGTTTCCCCACCGACCCACAGTCCAAGCTGAGAAGGGCCCGCTGGTCCGGCGCCTCGGTTCCGTACCACTGCGATGAAGGTTATCCGGTCGTGCGTGGTCGGTGTTACGGGGACGTGTGTGTAACTCTCGACGAACAAATCAGGGAGAGGCGCATTTGATACGAGCATGCGCTGTGGTGTAATGACTGAGTACGTTTCCGCTTTCTCGTTATTCCCTTCGTCGGATTCAGCGACAGCGTGACCAATGTCCACGGTAGCTGTGGTCACGTGAGAGCCGGCAACCCCTAGGACTTTCTTTCGCAGTACCGTATGGCTTTGGCCCGCTCCCAACGCGGGTACGTCAAGCAGTTGGGGCGATGCATCGTCCCCAATCTTGAACGCCAGTTTGGACGGGCCCGCCCGACTGCCACCCGCGTTTCTCACGACTGCCACGAAAGTGATTTCATCACCTGTGAGTGGTGTCTCAGGGAGGTGGGCCACCGTTTCGACAGTTAGGTCCGGCTTACCGCCGGCCATCGGTTCCACGTCGCGGATCGACACCATCTCGATGTGCGGAGACCACTTAACTGCGTTAGGGGCGATCTCCCAACCGTTTTCGCCATCTACTTCAAACAACAGTCGAATCGGGTCGAAGGCTTTGGGTCGAGAAAGGAGAAAGCGAGCCCTGTCGAAAATGTTGCTAGGCGCCACGGGTACGAAGGGCTCAGGGATCTCAGCGGACAGGGACGCTCGGCCCACTTCCTGAGGAGCGAAGACGTGCTCTGCGAGGACCGTGCCGAGGGGACACACGGTGTGATCAACGGCCGTCGTACTCGCGATCGATTCGCACCGAACTCGAACGTGAACAGCGGTAAGCGTACGGGAGACCTTGTCTACGACCCCGATGACCCGGTTGGGGATCGGGGCTCCCCTGTCCACAACACCAGCGGGCCCAAGCGGGGGCATGGCTCGCCAGTAGACTTCTCGTGGCGACTCGGACGTCCGAAAGTCTTGGGGAAAGCGAAACAGGTACTGGAGGTCGCCCGTCGGCCCTAAATGGCGAAGCTCGTCGGGGTGCACGCGCCGACAGGCCACGCTCGGGCGACAGACTGTGAGGTAAGCAATGTTGACCTCAACCTCCAGCTCGTCCAGCAGGCTTCCGTCCAGGGCGACGGGGACATCTTTGCCTGTATCGAAGACGAGCAGCAAGGATTCCCCGAACTTCACTGGGATCATGCCAAGCCAGGGCATGAGCGATGTCCATCGCGTGTTGTCCGGTCCGAGATGCAGGGTACCAAGCAAACTTGTGCCTGTGCCTTGCTTGAAGTCGGTCACCGACAGCAGGTGAACGTTGACGCCATCGGTTCCGCCTTCGTACTTGCGCCTGACGCGTGCGTTGAACCGAATGGTGCCCGTGTGCGCCGCGTCCCAACGGAGAACCGGGTTAAGCGGGTAAAACTCGCCTTGGAGTGTCGCTTCTTTCTTGAAACGGCGACGCACTGATGTGTTGAAACCCCAGGTGTTCTCCTCGGCATGATTAGTAACCTGGTTAGCAAGTGGCGGTGCGACGGCCGCCCGTCGCGAGGCGTGCCCACCTTCCGAATAGGGCACTCGTTGCTCCGAGGGAACACCGAGGTTCAAAAGCGCAAACGGACCGCGTGACGGGCCGACGCTCGCTCGATCGATCGAGTTCGCGGCGCTCCCATGTTCACTCAATCCGGCTGCGCCCCCATTCGTGGGGCCTGCCAGATTCGAGGGAGCGCGGGCAGTGTGCTCCGTCACCAAAGACACAGGGCGCTCGCCATTTCGGGTGCGACGCTGACGCGAGCTTGCGAGGTAGGACGGCGTCCTCCTCGAAGCGATTGGGCGTCCTGCCGACGGAGCGGGGGCACCGAGAAGGGGCACCAGCGTACCGAAACAAAGGGCGTCCCTTGCCAAGCATACCGGCAGGCCGTCTGAACAGGTCCCCCTCATGCCGTCGGCGGTCGTCGAAACCGGACCGAATCCATCGCGACACTCCCTTGCAAGACCGGGATAGAAGGCACCGCCTGCCAGGAGGTCGAGTCGGCCATCGCCGTCCGCATCGACCAGAAGACTTGTCGCTCCTGCCATCCGAACCGAAAACGACATCCCGCCCGATACTTGAGCTGGACCCAGACTGCAAGACGCATCTACTCCCATGCTGGACCCAGCACCATCTTCGCTGCCTAGTTCTGGGAGGCTGTCGCCTAGCCAACTCGTCGCTGCGGGTGATCCCGTGAATTGGGTGCGACTATCGTCGCCCAAGGCAACCCGAGCGTCCGGCTTAAAGAGCAGTGGGGGGCTGAGCGGGCTAAGGAGTACAACGATAGGTCCGTCCGTGCGTAGCCAGATTCGATCCGCGATGCCGTCGCCATTGACATCGCGCAGCAGGACCACCGGTATGGGGGAGTCTTCGCTCACACCGAAGCTCGCGCCGACTTCGCAACCGGCGGTGAGGCCCCCCACTCCGATCTTCGCTGACAAGCCTAGGCCGGCGTTCAGTTGATCACCCTCTTCGAAGGTTCGATCGAGTCGTCGCCGCGGTCGATCAATAGGAAACGGGTCGTTCACGATCACCGGCCAAGTGCTCGTGGCATCGAACGCCTGCGTGCCGGCCCCACGAGCGTGCTCAACGTACTCTGGGCCCGTGTAGTCGAAGGAGTGCTCGTAGAACGGCGATCCCGCCGCTCCAAAAACCTGGACCTTCTGCAGCAGAGTCTTGGAGAACTCGCCCACCTTATACTTGAGCTCGTAACGCCGGACTTGGTCCCACGTCGATGGATTGATCGTGTCTCTAGCGAGAACGTCGATGGACCCCAGGAGACAGCGTGTAACGATCTTGAATCCTGACCTGCCGGTGATAGCCCCGTCCGATCGTGTGCCACATTCCCAAGTGAAGTCCGCGCGATAGGAGCTTTGCAACGTCGGCTGCGAGATGGGCTCGACTTGCGAAGTGTACTCAATTCTTGAGAGATACTTTTGTACGAACTGCTCTCCCAGAAAGTTCGCGACATCATGATCTGAGTCCGACGTGTACCGATAGTCCGTCGCGTTGCCGTTAGTGTCGACGACCCGTCGTAGAAACCAAACGCTGGTGTGGTTCTCTTCTCCCGGTTCATAGCTCGACAGGCGGGACTCGGCGTCTGCCCCGTACTCGAATCGAGTGCCGTCCTTCTCTGTGACCTCCCAAGAGCGCGTCCCCGAAGCGCCGGCACACAGGAGAATGCGTTTAAAGGTCTGAACCCGAGTAGCAAACTCACCTATGAGGGAACCCGACACGCAGTGAGAGTGCGCGCCAACTGGAACGGGAACTACCTGCGCTCCGTCAATGAGGTACCGCTCAGAGCCGTCATAGCGTGGGACCCCCCATCGAGTGTCGATCTCCACTCTCGACACAGGCAGATCCCAACCGACGCCGATTGGTCCGTTCCCACGAGCAGACGAGTACGTCAACTGTACCTGAGGGGAATAGGCGCCCCGACCTCGGGGAAGGCGGATCGGGAAGGTGACTCGCGCATCGCCCTTGTTGTTGGCCTCAGGTGGCTCGATCAGATCCACGTTTGCAGTCGGTTCGACTGCAGCGATGTCCTTTATCGAGTTGGCGTTGAAGTTCGTCGGCGCGGCGTGTTCGGGCGATGCGAGGACAGCGCTTACCATGAGCGTGAAATGCCGTGTCTCACCGACGACTCGCGCGCCGGCCAAGTCGACTATTGGTCTCGAAAGGGGGAGCCAGCGATTCCGAACCTCATCCCAGTAGAACGTCCGAGCGCCCAGCGTTTCCCAGAGCGGCGCGACCGCCGAGTCCTGTTCCAACGGGAGGACAACTTGCGCTGGCTTTCGTAGACGGAGCCCGGAAGGCAAGAACCGGTATCCGACGCCGCCCTTCGTGACGTTGACCATTCCGCCGGTAAGGGGTGGCAGATCGGTCCGCTCGACACGGCGAATTTCCATCTTGGTCGCCTTGCTGAGCGCACCGGCTGGAATCGAAAGCTGTATACCGTCGAAGGACCCGGTACCGCCCTCCTTCGGTATTGTGAAGCTGCCCCGACGCTGCTCTGCCCCCCACTTAGGAGGCGTTTTGTCCGGTTCCCGCATTTCTTCTGACTGGCAGGCGGTAGCGGCGAGGACCAGAACGCACAATGTTCGCGCGGCGAAGCACGACCGATCTTCTGCCTTCCACAGTTCGGCGGGGCGTCCAGGCTTCATAATGACCTCTAGAGACTCGCGTGTTCTCCGGACTCGTCCGCGTGGAGTAGGACGCCTCGGGACGACGTCACCAACGGAGTCGTCGGCAGAGGCGCAACATCTGTCTGAGGATTGCAAGAGAATCGCAGGGCGACCCGCGGCTCGTTCATGGGTCACCCTTTAGTCAGGTGGGTACCGCTGCTCAAGGGCCGCACGCTAGGCGCTGCCACCTATCCGGCGCTAACATGGAGCACCACTGGGAGGTCCGCTAGGGCGTTTTTTGCGGCACCAGCATGGCGTTTGTGCGACATGTGGGTCCGCTCTGGTGCTCGAGGGGGTGCCGCTTCAGCCAATCCCTCCAGTAGGGTCCAACCAGGATTCGCGGTACTTATCCAGAGTCGGGTTGTCGAGGTCCTATGCCCAATCCTGCCAACTTTATCCCCGTCGACTTGCGCAACAAGCTCGACGCCGACGCAGATCGAGCAGCACAAGCCGGTGACCGGAACTGCGCTCACGTTCTCCGTCAGCTCGCCGCGTATAAAGGGAACGACGCACCGCAGTTCGCGCGCGACATCGGAGCGGACGCATGTACGGCGCGATACGCGTCGGCGCTGGAGTTGATGAAGCTTGTTGTCATGGCAGAAGCAGACAAAGAAGAGAGACGAGGCCGCTCGAAGTTGTGATCAAGCGTCAGACGGTCCTCATTCTCGGTGCCGGGGCGAGCATGCACCTGGCGTTCCCCTCCGGGCGGCAGCTCGTCACCCTCGTCGTGGACGGCCTCGCAAACGAGGCCTCGGACCTGGTTCGGCTCCTGCGCGTCTGCGGCTTTCAGCCGCGCATGATCTACGCGTTTCGCGACGCCCTCCAACGGTCCGGCCGCCCGTCCGTGGACGTGTTTTTGGAGCACCGACCCGAGTTCCTGCCACTCGGGAAGACCGCCATCGCCGCGCTCCTGACCCCGTTCGAATCCGAGGCGAGCCTATTCGCCGCGGTGCCCAGCTGGTACTCGTACCTATTCGCGCACCTCGGCCCGTCCCTCGACGACGTCAAGCAGAGCAAGCTCTCCGTCGTGACGTTCAACTACGACCGGTCGTTCGAGCACCACCTGTTCACCGCGCTCCAAAACGCGTTCAACCTGCCCACATCCGAAGTCCCGAAGCACGTTGACCACGGCACCAGCGCTTCCAAGTTCCTACACGCCATTCCCGTCGTCCACGTATACGGCAAGCTCGGCTCGCTACCGTACGTGGGGGGGGAAAACGCCCGGCCTTACGAGCCGCCCCCAACCGACGAACTCGCTGGGGTCGCGGTCACGATCCGGGACTCGATCAAGATCATGCACGAGGGTGGCGGGGGCGATAACCTGGCGCTCGGGCGAGCAGCGCAACTCGTCGGCGAAGCCGACGTCATTTGCTTCCTCGGCTTCGGCTACCTCGAAGAAAACCTGAAGCGGCTCGGGCTCAACCGGCGAAAAGGGGGATGCGCTTGTGTGGGGGTCAGCATTCGGCCTTGGCGCAGGGGAGCGGGTGCCTGTCGAAGCTTTTTTCGCACACGGTAACGTGGGCCGTAACATCGTACTCGGAACGCCCAATCAGGACACGCTGGAGTTTCTCCGGCAGCATCCTGTGTTCGTGTGAGGCGCGGGAGCGCTATGACAAATGCGCTGCCAGTATACCTCTGTGTGACACGCAGTAGTCGGAGTGCGCCAGCACCCGGCTCGCTATTCGTATAGCCCCCAAAAATGCCCCCAGTAGATCGCTCGAAACCGGCTCGGTTTCAGGTGGGTTGAGAAAGTCATCTGTTTTGGTGACTTTTGACGCCCACGGCGCCGTAGCCAAATGGTAAGGCAGAGGTCTGCAAACTCTGCCCCGCTATGCGGGGCCGCAGTTTTTTCCGCAGGTTTCCGCACGAAGGGACGCCATTTGCAGTCATTCGCAATCACCCTCCGGCACAGTCTGCGGCACAGCAGCACCTGGGCGAAACACGATCCACTGACTTCAGAGTTGGCCAGGTGCGGTTGACTGGTGGTGGTCGGTCATGAGTTTGAGCGTCAGGCGTTCGAGAGACACGAGCACATTTAGGTCCGTAGCTCAATTGGTAGAGCCCCGGCCTCCAAACTCGGCCCCGCTGCGGGGCCGATGTTTTTTTGGCAATTCTGAGCACGAGAGGATGGCATTGAGACACACTGGCAACTTTGGACCGGCAAAGTAACGGCAAAGTGGAACCGAGAACGTTCAGCTGAATTTGAGGCAGCATCTCGAGTGCGGGAACCCGCCACCCCTGAACCCCATGCCGTCGATTTGTCGGGGGAGTTACGACAACGAGTAGCAACTACGCGATGTTCTGGGCATCGGTGTC
>QHWF01000266.1 GCA_003222455.1 Acidobacteriota bacterium | reverse complement strand
CGCCGACTCCTGGCTCGTGCAAGTTCACCCTCGATCCGCCCACGCAGTCGATCGCGGCCACCGGCGGGAATGGCGCGATCACCATCACAACCGGTCCCGACTGCACGTGGACGGCGATGCCGGCCGTGTCGTGGATCACGATCACGGCAGGGGCTACGGGTCAGGGCACGGGGACCGTTTCGTTCACCGCGGCTGCGAACAACGGCGCCGCCCGATCCGCGACCATCCAGGTTGGCAGCAGCACGGCGACGATTACACAGCCTGCCGTCTCGTGCAGTTATGCGATCGCGCCGTCGAGTCAGGCAATCGCGGCCGGCGGCGGGACGGGAAGCGTCACCGTGACCGCGGGTGCCAGCTGCGCGTGGACGGCCACCAATGAAGCGCCGTGGATTTCGATCACGAGCGGCGCGAGCGGAACAGGCAATGGGACGGTCAGCTTCTCCGTCAGCCCGAATACCGGCGCGGCGCGCAGCGCGACGGTGACGATCGCCGGGACGCCGTTTACCGTGACACAGGCGGCCGGCTGCAGCTTTTCAATTGCACCGGCCAGCCAGTCGATCGTCGCGGGCGGGGGCACCGGGACGGTCGCCGTGACCGCTGCGAGCGGCTGCGCGTGGAATGCGACGTCCACGGTGAACTGGCTGACGATTACCAGTGCGACGTCCGGCAGCGGCAATGGATCAATCACCTTCAGTGCTGCCGCGAACACGGGCCCGGCGCGGACAGGAGGGCTGTCCATTTCGGGACAAACCGTCACGGTCTCGCAGGAAGGCGTGTCCTGCAGTTTTGCGATTGCGCCTGCGAGTCAGAACGTCGCCGTGGCAGGAGGCACCGGATCGGTCGCGGTGACCACCGGCGGCACGTGCCCGTGGACCGCGGCCTCCAATGCCCTGTGGATCACGGTAACCTCCAGCGCGTCCGGCACCGGCAACGGATCGGTCGCGTTCGCCGTGCCCCCGAACCTGGGCGCCGGGCGCAGCGGGACCATCACCGTGGCGGGACAGACGTTCACCGTCACGCAGGAGGGGCTCGCGGCATGCTCATTTACGATCGCGCCGACGAGCCAGAACATCGGCGCAGCGGGCGGCAGCGGGACGGTGATGGTCACCGCCACGGGGACCGGCTGCAACTGGATGGCAAGCTCGAACGCCGACTGGTTGTCGATTACAGCCGGGTCGCCCGGCACTGGTAACGGCGCAGTCACGTTCAACGCCGGCGCCAACGGAAGTGGTGGGTCGCGATCCGGAACGCTGACAGTTGCCGGCCAGACGTTCACCGTGAATCAATCAACCCCTTGATTTTTCTTCCCTTTTCCTGACTTTCGCCCTCGATACAAACCCAGACAAGCAGATACGACAAAGTGCAACTCCGCGAGGTTTCGGGCGGGAAAGCGGCCGTATAATTCGCGGTACGTGTAAGTTGGCGTCGCGTGCACAGGGAAGAGGCATGAAAAAATTCAGCATGGCGATGCTCGGCGCCCTGGTTCTCGGGTCGGGTCTCGCCGCTCAAAACACTCCAGCTAAGCCGCAAGCGCCACGCCCGAAGCCGGCGATGGCTGTCGCCCACAACAGCGCCACGCTCTCCCTCGAATCGCAGAGCACCCTGGTCAAGCAGTACTGTGGCGGTTGTCACAGCGAGAAAGGACGTTCGGGAGGGTTGAGCCTCGCGAATTTCGATCCGGCCGGGATCGATCAGAACGCGGAAGTCGTGGAGAAGATGATTCGAAAGCTGCGCGCCGGCATGATGCCGCCGCCGGGTGCGCGGCGTCCCGACGGCGACGCCCTCACGCAGTTCGTCACCGCGCTCGAGACCGGTATCGACACGGCCGTGGCCGCCCATCCCAATCCGGGGCGACGGAGCTTCCAGCGGCTGAACCGCGCCGAATATGCGCGCTCCATCCACGAGCTGCTGGATCTGGACGTCGACGTGAACGCGTTCCTGCCGCCCGATACGATGAGCGCCGGATTCGACAACATCGCCGACGTTCAGAGCATGTCGCCGACGCTGCTCGAGGGCTATCTGCGCGCTGCCGCGAGGATCTCCACGCTCGCGATCGGCGATCGGACGGCGACGCCGAGTGCAACCACGTACAAGGTGCCGCGCACGCAGTCGCAGATGAGGCACGTCGACGGCGCGCCGTGGGGCACCCGTGGCGGGATCGTGGTCACGCACACCTTCCCGGCGGATGGCGACTACACGTTTCGCATCATGCTGCACGGGACGCCGACCGGCCAGCTGTTCGGCAGCGTGTTCAGCCGCAACGAACAAATCGAAATCTCCCTCAACGGCGAGCGCGCCGCCCTGCTCGACGTCGACTATCGCATCAGCGAAACGGACAAGAACGGTCTGAACCTGACGACCCCGCGCCTCCATGTCAAGGCGGGGCAGCAGCATGTGTCGGCCGCGTTCATTCAGAAATTCGACGGCGTGGTCGACGACCTGATGGCGCCTATCGAATACACGCTGTCCGACACCGAGTACGGCGACAGCGTGGGCTTGACGGCGCTGCCGCACGTCCGCGATTTCAGCATCACCGGGCCGTACACCGTCACCGGCGTGTCCGACACGTCGAGCCGCCGCAAGGTGTTCGTCTGCCGGCCGCTGACGGCGGCGGAGGAGATTCCGTGCGCCCGCCGGATTGTCTCGCAGCTCGCCGGGGAGGCCAATCGTCGCCCGGCCGCCAACGAAGAGATCGAATCGTTGATGCAGTTCTATGCCGATGCACGCAAGGACAAGGATTTCGAAGCAGGGATCCGGGCCGCGCTGCAGGCGGTGCTGGCGAGTCCGCAGTTCCTCTTCCGGCTCGAAGAGATGCCGGCCGGCCTCAAGCCGGGGCAGACCTATCGCATCACGGACCTGGATCTCGCCTCGCGGCTGTCCTACTTCATCTGGGGCACGGTGCCCGACGCCGAACTGCTGAAGGTGGCGACCACCGGCACCCTGCACACGCCGGCCGTTCTCGAGAAACAGGTCCGCCGCATGCTCGCCGATCCGAAGGGCGAGGCTATGTCGGTTCGTTTCGCGTCACAGTGGCTGCGGCTCCAGGACGTGGAGAAAATCCATCCCGACGCGCTGCTGTTCCCGTCCTTCGACAACGATCTCGCGCGATCGTACAAGCGTGAAACCGAACTGCTGTTCGACAGCATCGTCCGCGAAGACCGGAATATTCTCGATCTGTTCACGGCCGATTACACGTTCGTCAACGAGCGGATCGCGAAGGTGTACCGGATTCCGAACATCACCGGCGAGACGTTCCAGCGCGTGACGCTGAAGGACGAGAACCGGCGCGGCATTCTGGGTCACGGCAGCATGCTGATGATGACGTCGGTCGCCGACCGGACGTCGCCGGTGCAGCGCGGCAAGTGGATCATGGAGACGCTGCTCGGCTCGCCGCCGCCGCCGCCGCCGCCGAACGTGCCGCCGCTCGAGGACACCAAAGCAGCGACGCAGACGGGCAAGACGCTCTCGACGCGCGAGCGCATGGAGGAGCACCGGAAGAACCCCGCGTGCGCGTCCTGTCACCGCGTGATCGATCCGCTCGGCCTCGCGCTCGAAAACTTCGACGTCGTCGGCGCGTGGCGGATCAAGGACAACGGCGTCGCCGTCGATACGGCCGCGAAGCTGTACGATGGAACGGACCTCGACGGACCCTCGAGCCTGCGGCAGGCGCTGATCAACCACTCGGAGTCGGTGATTCGCAACTTCACCGAAAACCTGATGGCGTATGCGCTCGGCCGGCGTGTCGAATATTACGACCAGCCGACCGTTCGGGCGATCGTGAAGAAAGCGGCCCAGAACGGCAACCGATTTTCGACCTTTGTTCTGGGCGTCGTGAACAGTCCGGCGTTCCAGATGGCGAAGACGGAACCCGCGCTCACCACTGCGGAGAGGTAGGAGCCAGGATATGCGCATCACGAAGAAACATCTTTCCCGCCGGACCGTCCTGAAAGGCATGGGCGTGACTGTGGCGCTGCCGTTCCTCGACGCCATGCTGCCCGCCGGTAAGGCGTACGCGACGACGGCCGCCGGCGCGTCCTCGTCCAGAGTGCGTCTGGTGGCGATGGAAATGGTCCATGGGGCGGCGGGCAGCACGGCCATCGGGGTGAAGAAACACCTCTGGGCGCCCGAGAAGGTGGGAGCCGATTTCGACCTGTCGGGCACGAGTCTGAGCCCGCTCGAACCCTTCCGCAACGACGTCACCATCGTCAGCAACATCGACGTGCGGAATGCGGAGGCGTTCACGCTGCCGGAGATCGGCGGCGATCATTTCCGCTCGAGCGCCGTGTTCCTCACGCAGTCGCACCCGAAGCAGACGGAAGGGAACGACGTCTTCTCGGGCACCTCGCTGGATCAGCTCTACGCGAAGAAGTTCGGCCAGGAAACGCCCATCCCGTCGATGCAGCTGTCGATCGAGAACGTCGATCAGGCGGGCGGCTGCACCTACGGCTACTCCTGCATCTACACCGATACGATCAGCTGGGCGTCTCCGACGCAGCCGCTGCCAATGGTCCGCGACCCGCGTGTGGTGTTCGATCAGCTGTTTGGCGTGGGCGCCACGCCCGAGGAGCGCGCCGCGAACCGGCGGACCGACAAGAGCATCCTCGACTGGGTGACGACGCAGATCACGTCGCTGCGGAGGGAGATCGGCGCCACCGATCGCGCGAAGCTCAACGACTATCTCGAGAACATCCGTGAGATCGAACGGCGCATCCAGCGCATCGAAGCGCGCAATGCCAGCGGCGAGCTGCGGCAGTTCCCCGACGCCCCCATCGGCGTGCCCGACTCCTTCGAAGAGCACGTTCACGTCATGATGGATCTCATGGCGGTGGCGTTTGCCGCCGACACGACGCGCGTCTTCTCGTTCAAGCTCGGGCGTGATGCCTCCGGTCGATCGTACCCGGAAAGCGGCGTGAATACCGGCTTCCACAACGCGTCGCACCACGGGGAGCGCGAGGACCGGATCCTCGAGTTCGCCAAGATCAACAAGTATCACGTGAGCATGGTTCCGTATCTGCTCGAGAAGTTGAAGAACACGCCCGATGGCGACGGGAACCTCCTCGACAACAGCCTGGTGATTTACGGCTCGCCGATGGCCGACTCGAACATCCACAACCACAAGCGCGTGCCGCTGTTCGTGGCTGGCCACGCCGGCGGGCGTCTCAAGGGCGGCTTGCACGTCAAGGCGGCCGACGGGACGCCGATGGCCAATCCGATGCTGACCATGCTGCATATGCTCGGTCGCGACGACATGGAGAAGTTCGGAGACAGTACAGGCGAGTTGGATCTGAACAACGTCGCGCCGGGACCGACGACGGAGTCGCCG
>QHWF01000265.1 GCA_003222455.1 Acidobacteriota bacterium | reverse complement strand
CACGAGCGCCTTGACCGTGCGGCGCGGCCGATCGATCAGCCGATTGATAATCGGGAGCAGGAACGCCGCGGTCTTCCCGCTGCCGGTCTGGGCGCACGCGATCAGGTCCCGGCCCTGGAGGCCAGGTGGAATGGCTTCGGCCTGGATAGGAGTGGGACGAACGAAGCCAAGGTCTTTGATCGCCTTGACGAGCGCCGGGTTCAGGTTGAGGTGAGTAAAGCGCACCCTCCATTATCTCTGTGGGACACCGTGTCAGGCTCGTCGGTCGTCATCCGCGTACCTCATCCAGAATAGCCGCGACGAATGCTCGCCCGCGCGAGAGCGAACGTCATGATCGAACGCAAAGGGATTACCTGCTCGTCGCGCCGGCTGCCTTGAAATCGGCGACGCCCACACGAATGATCGTCGGCGTCCGCAGCCGTGCCGCGGCGGCGGCGCCACGTCCCCTCGAGCTGACCTCGTATCCTTCCGGCGCGGCTTCGGCCCAGATGCCATAGACGCGGCCGCCATACGCGCTGCACCACTCGTAATCGCCGAGAAATGCATTCTCGCCGGTAAACGGAACCTCCGACCACGCGTAATTCGTGAACGTCTTTCCGCCGTCGGTCGACCGTGCGAGCGTGACGCGCGTGCTGCGGTTCGCCGGATCCTCGCGGCGGTCGTAGAACTGGACGTTGACTGACCCATCGGTGGGATCCACGGACATCCATTGAAGGAACTGGTCGGCGCCGCTGTGCACCGGATCGTCGTTCACGCGCATCGGCCGTGTCCACGTGCGGCCGCGATCGGACGATCGCGAGATGAACACGTCCACGTCGCCGTTCCGGAAGTCGCTCCAGGTGACGTACAACGTGCCGTTCGTCGCGTCGATGCCCACCTGCGGAAAACCCATCGCGCGCGAGACGCCGGGGATTCCGGAGGCTCCGCCGAAGTACGGCGGGCCGACGTCGAAGATCGGGCGCGACGGCCCGAACGACTTGCCGCCGTCACGCGAAACGGCGAGCGTGACGTTGAGACCTTCGTTCCACACCACGTACTGCGTCCCGTCGGGCGCGACGGTGCCGATGATCCCGACCACTGCGCCGTTATCGTCGCGCGGCAATCCCGCCTTCGTGCTGATCCGCCGCGGCGTCGTCCACGTCTTGCCGCCGTCGGTCGATCGGCTGTACAGCACGATCGACTTGTCGATCTGCCATTCGATCCAGGCGATGTAGAGATTGCCGCGATGCGGGCTCTTCGATTGCGTGTCCGCCCAGATGCGCGGCATGTCTTCGAGCTTCACGTCGGGCTCGTTGCCGGTCCACGCGATGACGGCCACCGGTTCGTGGTCCCACGTCCGTCCGCCGTCGGCCGAATGCCGCACGTAGATCCCGTTGGCGCCCGGACCATGGCCCCAGTACCCAGGTAAGCCGTTGCGCTCGATGGACAGAAACGACAGGAACACGTGGCCCTTGTCGTCGAACGCGAGCGACGGGTCGCCGCCTGCGCGGCCCGAGTCTCCGGCCGGCTGGATCGCGGTGAAGGTGCGCCCGCCATCGGTGGAGTAAGCAGCCCATCGGCCGGCCACACCGACCACCTGATTGGGATTGTTCGGATTGATCGCGATGGCCGGCTCGCTGCCGGTTTCGCCGGGCGGCGTGATCGTCACGACATGCGCGCCGGGCGGGCGCGGGAGCCGCGCTTGAACGTGTGTCGTGGCTGCCGCCATGGCGACAAGCGCCACGGTTGTCGACAGCCGCGTCATCGATTGAGTCATCGGTGATCCTCCATGTCGCCCTCACGTGATCAGGTACTCAACTCGGCGTAAGCCATGAGGTCCGAAGGACTGAAGTACTATGGCACATATCGCGCGTCGATCCTCGAGCGAACGCCGGTTGGCGTGCCCCTTGCGACTCGTTCACGGAGGTCTGGATCGTGCCAATGTCACGCGGAGTCTGGCTGTCGATCGGCGCGGGTGTCGCCGCCCTCGTTTCGTTCCTGTTCGTCCGCGGTCGCGTCCGGTCGAGCCGTCCCAATGTGGGCGCGGTCAGCGATCAGTGGGTCACCGAGCATCGAACCGGGGTCGAGCACTAGGTTCGTCGCCTTTGCGTTTGATCGTCGAGGTTCGTTAGAACTTGATCTGGCTGGACAGGCGCAGCAACCGGCCCTGCAACACCGCCTGCGGCTGACCAAGCGTCGACCCGAAATTCTGGTTTTGCGACAGCACGACGTTGCTGTTCAGCGCGTTGAACATGTCCAGCGCGCCGTCGACGCGGTACTTGCCGATGTTGAACACCTTACGGAAACTGAGATCGAGCTGGTTCCATCGATCGAGGTATTCACGGCCTGGCGGGAGCAGGTTGACGGTGACCGACTGCGTACGGCCGCCAGGAAAAAGGTTCGCCGGCACCGCCCAGTTCACCGCCAGCGGCAGCCCCGCGTAGCTCGAAAACGCGACGCCCAATTGGGTGCCCCACACCAGCGAATAGCTCCCCGCCAGCTTGACATCGGACCTGAACGGAATGTCGTACTGGCTCTGATCGCAGTAGCGGAAGGTGTTCGGGTCGTAGCTCGCGCACGCCACGGCCACGAGTTTGTCCGCAGACCAGCCGCCGAACAGGTTGATCCGCGGCATCCGCGCGGTGAAGCTGATCTCGAGGCCGTTGTAGTTGACGCGCGCCCTGGACCGGTCGGTCGCGGTGGTGTCGAGCAGATCGACGAGACCCTGCTTGGCTCGACTGAGATTGTAGATGGTCACCGGCTCACCGTCGAGCGGACTCGGCGTGGTGAACGAGGCATAGTCGGACACGGTGACGAGTGTGTTGACCTGCTGTTCGAGGTGATAGGTATCGCGGCGATACCAGGCCCCCGTCACAGACAATCCAGCAAGTACCTGTCGTGTGATGCCCAGGGTGTACTCGATGTCGTACGGCCGCTCCAGACTGGGATCCGCGCGCCGCGTCGGCAGGATACCGAGAGTTCGGTTGTTGCTCGGCCCGAGTTCGTTGTCCTGCGCGATGCCGTCGCGGTTGGTCGGCAGCACGAGGGTTGAACACGTCGACGTGCCGGGGACGTAATCGCAGTCCGACCAGTTGCGTGTAACGCTCTGCAGCGCCAGCGGATCATATCGGTTGGCGAAGTCGGTGGTGTAGGCGCGGTTGTACTTGTTGATGCTGCCTTTGAGCGCCGTCTTCGCATCGCCGGTCACGTCGTACACCACACTGAATCTCGGCGCGACGTTCTTCCAGTTCGGGACATTCGGGACTTCCGGGAACGACCGCGCCGGCACGAAGCGTCCCGCCGGCGCCGCTCTCGCCTGAATCGCCGAATTGAAGTACTCCCAGCGCAGGCCGGGATTAATCGTCAGCCGCCGGAGCGTCCACGAGTCCTGCAGATACAGGCCCAGGTCGGCTTTCAGGAGATCGTACAGCCCGGTTGTCGTGTCGTAGACGATCACCGAATCGGGGAAGCCATCACGATACCGCTGCGTGAGGTCGGCGTTGGCGTCGCGATTGATCCAGTTCTGGCCGATGTGCCACTGCACGCCGCCTTTCACGGCGTGAGATCCGGTCACATACGTCATCGTCGACACGAGCATGTAGCGGAAATTGTAGGTGCCCAGCTCCGGCGGGGCGGCCGTCGTCATCGTGCTGCGGTTGATGTCGACGCGTGACGCGCTCGAGTACCACTCGGGTGTGAAGGGATCCTTCTTGACCGCCGGTTGATAGCCCTCGCGGTAGGCGTTCACGCTCGTCCCGAATCCGGCGTCGAAGACCAGCTTGTTGCTCACCGTCGAGGTCCACTTGACGGCGTCGGTGTACTTCAACACCGGCGGGCGCCGCGCGGCGGCGAACTGGACGTCGGTGCCGGACGTGAACAGGTGACCGACATATTTCCACTGGTAATCGTCGTACGCTGTGAGTTTGTTGCGCGGGCTGACCTGCCACGTGAGCCGCAGCGTGTAGTTGCGGACGCGTTGATCGTAGATGCCGGGCCTGCCGTCCGGATACGTGCTGTTGGCGACGATGTTGTTGTTCCCGACGTTGCGATACGAGCCGAAGAACCAGAGCGCGTCACGTTTGATGGGACCGCCGATCGACGCGTTCGCATCGTAAATCACGTCCACCGCGTCTGGCGTTTTCAGACCGCGATCGAACAGATCCTGCGTGAGATTGTCGGTCTGGAACGATCCGTTCGTGTATCCGACATACGTCGCGGCGCTGAACGTGTTGCCGCCTTCGCGCGGGATGAGATTGAGATGAGGACCGCCAGCCGACACCTCGGCGCCGAGCGCCGCCGTCTGTACCGTGACCTCCTGCGTCATCGCATCGTTGTGATCCGGATGGCTGTCGCCGCCGCCGACGAGCGTGTTCATCTTCATCCCGTCAACGTCGATGGTGGTGTCCTTGGTGACGCTCATGTGTGCGGTCAGCCGCGGATTGACAGCACTGCGCGCGCCGCCGACATACTGATCGCTCACCTTCGTGCCGACGGCGAGCGCGCCCTCGGCCTGATACATCCGCGGCACCGGCACCGCGTCGAGGAGCTGGCGGCTGAGGATCGTGGTGCGCTGGGCGTTCTGCACGTCGACCACCGGCGGTTGACCCGCCACGGTCACAGATTCCTCCAGGGTGCCGACGCGAAACTCGGCCTGACGGTCGCGGTGAAGTTCGATGGCAGCTCGATCCGCTCCTGAACAAATGTGCTGAACCCTTCGATGGTGAAGGTCACCTTATAGAGCCCCGGGCGGAGGTCGACAATCGCGTACCGGCCCTGCGTGTCGGTGACGACCGTCCGCACCTTCTCGATGAGTGCGGGACTCGTGGCTTCGACAGTCACGCCAGGCAGCACGGCGCCGCTCGAGTCCTTGACGACGCCGGTGATGGCGCTCTGAGCCGAGACGAGTGCCGGAAACAGCGTGAAGGCCAGACCGGCTAACAGCGCATGCTTCCCCGAGCGCGTGCGGGGCATGTGGTCCTCCAATGATCGGAAAACCCAATCCGGCTGGTGTGTGCGCGTGTCGGTCTATCACTGCGGTCGGATGGCTGTCAAGGACGCGCGTGCGGCAAGATGCTCGCCGCAGCAACGCTCGCTTGCGGACGGACACCCTGGATGGCGAGGATGTGGCCGGCCAGGAGACATGCGATGACATACGCGATCCACGCGTAGCGGTTGGGCGGTTCGTATCGTTCACGCATGCCGCCTGGAGGAGCACGACGCGTGCCCGCCGAAATCCCGGGAGAATCGCGTAATATGAGGCCGTACCGGCGGCAGCAGCCCGGAATATTTCGCGGATCGAGAAAAAACCCGCAGTCGTGTCGTCTGGTTTCCGACGTTCAGCGCAGCGACGTGATAACCTGCGAATCTTCCTAAGGGTCTTCCGCCTGCCTTGCCCTGAACCGGGCAGAGCTTGGTCCGCGACGGTCTCTTACGAAAAATCCGACCGACGGAGGGAGGCTGTCCCAATATGGTGAGGCTGCGTTTGTCGAGGAGCTGTCCTCCGATGAACGTGCCGCACAGCTCAGTCGGGATGGCGCGTTGAGATTCAGCGGTCCTCGCCTTCTGGTGACGCGCACGTGCCGGGGCACGGAATTGTTGTATCCGGAAGGCGACCTCGCAGATAACAATGACATGTTTGAGGAGCTCAATGACTCCGCGCGTTCACCTCATCAATCCGAGTGAGCTGTCGTTCGGTGTCGCCGTCATTACACCGCGTTGGCTGTATGTCCTCGCGGCGGCGACCGGCACGCGGTGGGGCGATCCGCACCTCGTCGACGAGACGCTCGAATCCGTGGATGTCAGGTCCATTGACGCAGGCGACGTGGTCGGCATCGGCATCCACACGGGCAACGCGCTGCGTGGCTATGACATCGGACGACAACTTCGCGATCGCGGCGCCTGGGTCGTGTTCGGCGGCATTCACGCCACACTCTTCCCCGACGAGGCACGCGAGCACGGCGGCGCGCATGCCGTGGTGCGCGGTGACGGCGATGTGGTCTGGCCGACCGTGGTCGAGGATTGCTGCGCCGGCCGGCCGTTACCGCTGTACGACGGCGGACGCATCAGCGGAGACGCCTTCCTGCCCGCGCGATGGGACCTGCTGCCGCGCGGACGCTACATGTGGGCGTCGGTGCAGACCGTGCGAGGCTGTCCCAAACACTGCTCGTTCTGTTCCGTCTGGCGCACCGACGGTCAGGAGCCGCGGCAGCGCCACGTCGATCGGGTGGTTCGCGAGGTGGTCGAACTGCGGCGCCTCGGGTTCCGATTCATCGCCCTGGCGGACGATAATTTCTATCCCGTCAGCTTTGACGATCTCGCCGCGGCGCGCCGCCGCGCCGACCCCTCCCGCCTGCGCGAGCTCGAGGCGATCCGGCACGAGCGGTTCGCGTTGATGGAGCAGCTGGCGCAACTGCCGGACGATCTGATCTTCTACACGCAGATCACGATGGAAGCAGCGGAGGATCCGGAGTTTCTCGACGCGATGTGCCGCGCACGCATTCGCGGCGCGCTCGTCGGCGTCGAATCGGTGACGGCTGCCGGTCTGAAGGACGTCTACAAGAACTTCAATTGTGCCGGCGATGCGCTCGTTGCCCGTCTGCGCACGTTCAGGCGCCATGGCGTCCATGTCCTCGGATCGTTCATCTTCGGCTTGCCGAGCGACCGTCAAGACACGTTCGATGCAACCGTCGCGGTCGCGGAACAGTCCGATCTGACCTTCGCGCAATTCGTGCTGCTGACGCCATTCCCCGGCACGGTCGATTTCGAGAAGTGGGCCGCCATCGAAGAGCGCAAGGGCACCCACGTCGACGGCGTGCCGATCGGCCGTCACTGGCTCATTCCTCCGAGCAAACGCCCGAAGCTCTTCGCCGAGCATCCGACCATGTCGGTCGAGCAGATCCGCTCGGGGGCGCAGCACGCCTGGGACCGCTTTTATCGGTGGCCGGCGATCTGGAGGCGTTCAGCCGTCGCGGAGTCGTGGCGTTCCCGGCTCGCCTTCGTGCTGATCTCGAGACTCTACCGGCAGAGCTAACAAAGCGGGCATGAGCTCACAAAGAGTAAATCAGCCACGGAGACACTGAGACACAGAGATTCTCTGTGTCTTTGTGTCTCTGTGGCTGATTCTCTCAGTGCTCTCAGCCTCCTCTGTGTCGATTGCTCGGACGCGCTCATAGGGACCATCCACGAATTCGGAATCAGGAATTCGGAATTTGGAATGCGTGAGCGCGTTCCGGATTCCGAATGCCCCAGTTCGCTCTGGGCCCGAATCAGAATCGAGCGATCAGCGCGACGCGCAGCGCCCGCGGCGCGCCCGGCGAGATGTTCGTGTTGCCGTCCGCGTTGAGGTAATACCGTTTGTCGAACACGTTCTCCAGGTTCGCCTGGACCCGCATGCGCCGGGCCAGCGACACGTATACCGCGCCGTCCACGCCGGTATATCCCGGCAGCGTCACCGCATCGTCGATTGCCGCGTACATGTCGGTCCGATGGACGATGCCCAGACCGGCCCCGAGCGAAGGACGCAGCTGATAGAGATTCCAGAGCGAGAACGTGTGATGCGGCACCTGCGCGACCCGCGCACCAGCCCTGGCGGCGGCGGTCGCGCTCGTGATGAACGCGTCCTGCCAGGCATATCCGCCTGCAACCTGCCAGCCGCGGGTGATTCGTCCGTTCGCCCCGAGCTCCCACCCGTTGCTGCGCTGACTGCCGGTCTGGACGATCCGCGTCGGATCGTTCGGATCGGTCGCGCGCGTATTGATGCGGTCCAGCCGATAGACGGCGGTCGTCAGCGAGAGGTCGTCATGGACGTCCCATTTTGCGTGATCGTGGTCAGCGACGCGAATTGATCCCCTGAGCCGGGCAGATACGAGACGGTGTAGCTCCCATACAGCGAGAGCGGCACGACGGGCTTGACCACGAGGCCGGCACGCGGCGAGACGAGATGATCGACGCGCCGCAGATCGTCGCCGGTGCGGTTGTTGTGATACAGGAGATCGAACCGATCGACGCGGAGGCCGCCGATCATTTGCACGCCGCGGGCCGGCACGATCGCGTCCTGCACGTAGATGGCCGCCAGGTTCGTCGTAATGTGATTGTCCGCGTCCGTGACGCTCTGGCGGAACGTGACCGGCGCGTCGACGATCGGGCTCGCATACGGGACGAGGATGGAGGTGGCGGCGTTGTCGAAATAGCCGGTCTTGCGGAAATTGTCCGTGAGCTGGCGACCCACTTCGCCGCCGGCGACCAGCGTGTGCTGAACACGGCCGGTGCGGAAGCCGGAGCGCACGTCGGTCTGATTGAACACATTCAGGCGCTCGGTGTCGTTGTTGTACGCCGACAGGGCCACCTGGCTCTTGTCGGCGGTCACGACGCCCGGCACGAAATTCTGGTATCCCCGCTCGTACCCGCCGATCAACGTGCGGTCGTGGATGGTCACGCCGCCTGCCTGGTGCTCGATCGCCGCCGACGCGACGTCCGCGCGGGCCTTCACGTGACTGGCGGACGGATTGCCGAAGTAGGTGGCAACATCCAGGTCCGCGGGGCGGCCCTGAAAGGACGGGAGTCCGCGATCGGCGACGCGTGCATCGCGGAAATGTTCGGCGCCGAGCGTGATCCGCGTCCGCGGGCCGGGCGTGACCGTGACGGTCGGATTGAGGCCATAGCGCTCCAGATTGACCGCGGTCCGAAAGCTGTCGGATCGCTCGTACATGCCGTTGAAGCGGAAGGCGACGATGTCGTTGAACGGCTGATTGAGATCGGTCGCGAACCGCCTGTCATTGTGCGAGCCCGCCAGCACGGTCACTTCGCGCAGCGGTGTGAACGCCGCGTCCTTGGTCACCCGATTGACCACACCGCCGCCGCCGCCACGGCCGAACATCATCGCGTTGGGACCCTTCAGCGCCTCGACGCGATCGACGTTGTACAGATCCCGGTAGTACTGGACATCGTCGCGGATGCCATTGAGAAAAAAGTCCGCGGACGAGGTGTTGCCACGAATGACGACCTGATCGCGGTTGTTTTCGCCCTGATGGGCGATGACGCCTGGCACGTAGCGCACCACGTCGCTGAGCCCCGACATCAGACGGTCCTGCATCAACTCGCGAGTGATCACGGTGACCGACTGCGGCACGTCGCGCAACGGCGTCGGCGTTCTGGTGGCGCTGGTAATCGCCGGAGCCTGGTAGCCCGCGCGCGCGCTGACCGTCACGGCTTCGCGGATGCCGGCCAACGGCAGCACGAATTCCCGTGGGTCCTCGGGTTGCTGCGGCACGGTCACGGTCTGAGAGACCTGTGCGAACCCGTCGGCCACGACGGCGACGGTGTAGCGGCCCACCGCCAGGGCCAAGGTGAAGGCGCCGCTCTGATCCGTCGTAGTCGAGGGACCGGACAGGCCGTCGTGGATGGCGATCACGCGCGCGCCGGCGATGGAGGCGCCGGCGGGATCGAGGACCCTGCCGCGGAACGGGAACGAGGCGGGAGGTGACTGGTTCGCTGGAGAGGGAGTTTGCGGGGACGCGCCGCGCGGCAGCAGCAGCGTCATCAGAACGACGGGGGGAACGAACACTCGGCGCAGCCGCATGGGGCCTCCGGGCCAGGTCGCGGGCCTCAATGATTGAGATTGAATCTCAGTTCAATGTTAAAAATGAGACTCATTCTCAATTAAGCGCCCAGACTACCAGGCGGCCATTTTGTTCGTCAAGGGAAAACGGTGCGGCGGCCTTCGCGCTTGCCCGGCCGAAGCTCGCCGAGTCGTCATCGAGCGACGGCTGGGCCTTTGCGTTCCAAGGCGGCTGGAGTGATGCGGACGCACGTCTAGCCCGTATACAGGCCGCGCCCGGTCGAGCGAATCGTGCCCTCGTCGTTCGCGACCACGAAATCGAGGAGACGACCGTCGGCGAGGTGCAGGGTCAACTCCGATGCGCGCTGGTGAAGCTGGGCGATGTCCAGGTCGTCGAGGGCCGTCATGCGTCCTTCGACGTCAACATTCGGACGAACGGCTTCGTCTTCGGCGTCCGAGAAGTGCCGGTACACCGCCAGGTGGTATTGGACACGGCCGAGCCGGGCCGTTCCCTCGAATACGACGCCCTCATCCACGGGTTGTTCGACTAATCGTTCCATGGGTCGCGTCCATTATGCCGTGAACGGGGTATAATGGAAGCTCGCTCCGCACGTAAGCCAGCCTGCGTTCATCCAGCGCCGACCGGCCTTTGCAGGCGTTGGACCCTCCTGGCAGCCACCGGTCCTGCCCCAGCGCATCGGTTTCACCACATGGATTGTCGAGGAGTTTTGCGATGGCACCTATGAACGGCACGATCAAGCGGCTCGTCAGCGACAAGGGATTCGGGTTCATCCTGGCCAGCGACGGCAACGAGTATTTCTTCCACAATTCGGCGTGCGCCGACACCCGTTTCGATGAGCTTCGTGAAGGCCAGGCCGTCACGTTCGAACGCGGGCAGGGCACGAAGGGCCCGCGCGGCGAGAACGTCAGGGTCGCATAAGTGGAGGCAGCAAGCCCTGGAAGTGCTGACGCGCTGAAACAGCTGCACAGCACGGTGCAACGGTACGCCGGATGGCTGGACCGTGAGCGCACGTCGGTGATGGTTCGCGCGGACGTTCGCGCGTTGGGGATCGCGATCGACGCCTGCGCCGATCCAACGGCGCTGCTGCAGACACTTGAAACCACGATTGCACGGCTGCCGAGCGGCGAACTGCGGAAGATGCTGCGGGTGGCGGTGGCGAACATGCGTCGGGCGTTCGGTGAGCTGAACGCCGCGGCGTCAGGAGGAGCGTAAGCGATTTCGATCGCCGCGCTCCTCACCTTCGAGCTCTCCGATCCGTTTCAGCGCCTTGACTCTGAGGGCGGCGGCATCGCCGGCGATGGCCGCCTCGCCCGCCCGTTCCACGCGCGGCACGCGACGATCCAGCGCGGCGATCAGTTCGTGCAGCTCACCAACGAGCTCGGTGCGGTTCAACGCCATCCGGGCATCTTGTGTCGCGGCGCCTGCCGCCGCGAATCATTCCACACTTCGCCGCACATCGTGCACCGCCAGTAGCTGTCGGCATCGGGACTCTTCGCGGTCGTGACGATCGATGACGACTTGCACGCCGGACACGAGGCGGGCGGTGGTACGAGAGGTGCCGGCGGCGTGCCGGACCGATTGTCGCGGGAAGCGAACTCTTTCAACACGCCCTCCAAGGCGCTTTGGTGAGGGAGGCCGGAAAGGCCGCAGGGCTCAGGAAAGCAGCATGAAGTATACGCCGGACTCACGATGCCGATGCAGGAATACGGTGCTTCGGCAGATCATGTATAGTTGATCTCGACTGACCGCACTGAGCCCGCCAGCGTTGAGCAGTGCCCCGTTTCTGTTGCGGGTGCGCGCCGACAGGCCCACTTCGGCCACCGATCGGAGCGTACATGAAGCGTCAGTCCAGTCTTCGCTTGTCTCGAGCGATTCAGCGAGAAAAACGATCGTCGGGAACAGGTCCGCGCGCCGATCGCGTCACCGTCCAGTCAGGGCTGGTCCGAAGAGGTCGAAACCATGGGGAACAATGATGACTGACATCCTGTCGCGCGTGATCGTTCCATATGCCGATTTCCTCCAGCGTCGCGAGCGTCGCCGGCAGGTGGCTGCCGAACGGCAACGTCAGGACGACCAGGGCACGATCGATGTCGCGGCCGTATCCGTCACGCCCGTGAAACCGGCCATGGGCGAAGAAAAGAATCACTACGTGAGTCCGTCTCGCGTGAAAAATCCGGATCGAGCGACATGAGCCCTGAATATATCTACGGCGCGGCACGTCGCGCCGCGAGCGCGCCGGGCGAGCCAGGGCGGCCGACCGATCCTCGCGGGAGGCCCGCCGCCGGGCACATTGCGAAGATCCTCTTTGGCCACGGTCATGGGTACATCCGCCTGAGTGACGATCGGGAGATCTACTTTCATCGCAGCGACTCACGCGAGGGCACGGCGTTCAACGATCTCCAGATCGGCGACGCGGTCACGTTCGAGCTCCTCGAAGACCCGGTGAGCGGTGCGCGTGCGCTGCGCGTGCGGGTCCACTCCAGAATCGATCGAGCCGATGAAGGGATCGGCCACGTCGATTCAGTCGATGAGTGATCGGCCGCCCCGAAAGGGCGGTATACTGGAATCGTTGCTTTTCTGAGCTCTACGGCCAGTCAGCCTTAGCCCTCACCAAAGCCTCGCTGTGAGGGCTCGATGACCGTCGCACTATCTTCACGATCCGCCGCACCCGAAATGCCGGCCGGGACACTATCGATTCTCCCTGGACAGCTTGTCGATCCGGCGTTCGGGCGGCGGTGGACCGTGTGGCGTGCTCGCGGCGCCCGAGACGAGGCGCAATTCCGGCGGACAGTCCGGACCGTCGCGGTCGCACTCCTCGCGATCGTCGCGCTCGCCGTGCTGGGGATACGCCTGTTCGGAGGTGCGCTATGATTCACCGTCCGCCAGGAATGGGTGCGTTTCAGTTCGTGGTGCTGGCGACACTCCGCGCCGCCCAGTTGATGAAGGGCTGCCGGCCGAGAGTGGAGCGCGGCGTGCACAAGTCCACGATCATCGCTCAGGTCGAGGTCGCGGAAGGCAAGGTACAACAGCTGTTGACCGCGCCGGTCCAGACGAGCGACCTCGCCGGACCCGGACACGTCGGAGCCATTCTCGAACCCGCCGTCGCGGTCGCCGACGGCGTTTAGTCAAGCTCCATCGGTCCGCGCGAATTCCCAATTCCGTACGGGATCACGAGTCACGGTCCGCATTCAGCAACGGATGCGGCCCGTGAGACCTTCTGATTGCGTGCAGTGAAAGGCGCATGATGTCGAAGCGAAACGGCGATCGCTCGAGATTTCAGATCAACCGGAAACGCAGAGTGCGGCACCGGCAACGTGTACGGGAGCTGCTCGCGCCATTGCTCGAAGGCGGCAAAGGCCCGGCCGTGGTGCCGGACGGCCACGCCAGTCCGGCGGCGCCGAGCGAAGAACGGTCCAAGTAGCGCGGCTCGCGGCCATCCGTCAGAAATCCTGGCGCGCCATGTTGACAACGGCGCCGTACCACAGGGCCATCGATACCGCCGCGCTGAAGAGGAGTCCCGACCACGGCAGCGCACCGGTACGGAAATACGTCTCGGCACTCATCACTAAGTTCTTTCGCAGGTCGCGGGTTTCGATGACGAACGGGTCAGTCACGATGAGCTCCTGGTTCCAGGCGACCTGGCCAGCCCGGCGAGCTCCGCCTCGAACAGCCGCCGGATCTCCTCGTCTGTGATCCCCCGCGCGTGCAGCCGCTCCACCGCATCGGCGACGATGGCCTGACCGGCGCGGAGCTTGTCGGTCAGCTTTTTTGCACGGGCATTTGCCGAGACGAACGCGCCGGCGCCGTGGCGCAGCTCGATGACGCCTTCGTGCTCGAGCTCGCGATAGGCTTTGGCGACGGTATTGGCGTTGATCACGAGCTCCTCCGCCAGCGGACGGATGCCGGGCAGCTGCTCGCCCGGCCGCAGCGCGCCCGTTTCAATCGCATGCTTCACCTGCTCCATCAATTGCAGGTAGATGGGGACACCGAGCGATGGATTCGGGCGAAACAGCATCACGGCCCCGTCGCGTGTTAGTGTACTACTGAACTAGCACAGTGTGACTGTGCGTCAGGTGGCGGACGTTGTCAAGAAAAAAATTCTGAATTTGTCCGAGACACGGCCGCGTCAAGCCGCACTACTGTGTCGCGGTGATGCCGCCGTCGACATAGAGCGTTTGTCCGGTGATGAACGCCGACGCCGGCGAAACGAGAAATGCAGCGACCAAAAATGCAACCACGAAGTCACGAAGACACGAAGCACGCACGAAGAATGTACCCCGGGTTTCTTCGTGGCTTCGTGTCTTCGTGGCAAAAAATGTAGCAAGCACAAAGGATGCTGAGGTTCGTGTGCTCGGTAGTCAGGCTGTGATTACTCAGACGCGCTCCTAGTGCGGCACCGACGATGGCGTCGCGCGTCTCGACCGCGGTCCCCGGGTGCTGGTGCAGGCCGGCGCCGAGCCCGACATCGTTCATCGCTGTTGCGTACTCGTTCAGGCTGGCGACGATATCGGCTTTGTGCTCGGAGAAGGTGAACTCGGTGCGCTTGACGCCGTTCGGAGCCAGCACCATGAAGCGGCCGCCGTGCTTTCGCACGGCCTTGCCCGATTGGATCAATTGCGCCACGTCGTCCTTGCGCGTGGAGGTGTTGGTGAGCTGGACGGTCGCGTAGCCGGAAATCATCGGGATCCGGTATTCCTCGATGAGCGGCCCAAGAGTTCCCTTCGCGTCCCAATCGTTCACGATCGACGCAAACGTCTCAAATCCGTGGAAACCCAGGCTCGCCATGTCCCGGACCGCGGCCCTCAGATTCTCCGGCGTCCGCGGCACCGCGCCCCAGATGAGCGCGGTGCACCCGATTCTCAACTTTCGTGATTGCGCGCCGGCAAGCGACGGAAACGCCGCCGCACCGAAGCCGGCGGCGGCGATGGTCTTCGCGAAATCCCGGCGATTCATTTTGCGCCTCTCTCGGGAACGGAGGTTACGGAGGTAACGGCATCACACAGAGAAACGGAGCAACGGAGAAAAACCAGATCGATCTTTGATTCCGGGTTTCGTGTGCCTTCTCTGTTTTTCCTCTGTGTCTCCGTTTCGCTGTGTAATACCGTTCCCTCCGTGATCTTCGTCGCCTCCGCTAGAAAATGTACCGCAACGAAAACTGCATGCGCCGTTCGTTGCGCGCCGACGTGACCTTGCCGAAGTTCGTGTCGGTCTGATTGCCGGCCGCGTCGAAGATCGCGCTCGTGTCGACTTCGTTGAACGACAGCGAGTCGAACAGATTGTAGATCTCCCAGCGGAACTGCATCTTCTGATTCCCCTTCATCGGGAAATTCTTGAAAATCGACAGATCGTGGTTGTGGAAGCCGGGCAGCGTGATCATGTTGTTGTCGCAGGTGTTGCCGATCCCACCCTGCCCGGCCGGACGTTTGAACACGCTCGTGTCGAACCACCGGTCGATTGTGCGCTCGCCGCGCGGCAGCCGGGCGTCCCCTGTCACGTTAGGCCAGGGACCGTCCTGGTCGCCGCACCGCTGGCCGCCGCCGGTGAAGTCGAAGTTGTCCGTCGTGGTGTACGTGATCGCGGCGATGTTGCCGGTCGCGAATGTGCTGATACCTGAAATGCTCCAATCGTTCAGCAGCCACCTGGCCGGACCGGATCGGCCTTCACGGTTGGGCAGATCGATCGTGTAGCTGGCGACGACGATGTGCTCCTGGATGTTGTTGGTGCGGGACATCACCTCGGGTAACGGATTGTTCTGGTAGATTTGCGAGCCATCGACGGTGTTGTTGTTGTTCGCGCGGTTCTGCGGAAAGAAATTCTGATAACCGCGGGCCCACGTGTAGCTGCCCGCCAGCTCGACCCCGCCGGTGAACCGCCGGGTCAGCTGCGTCTGCAGCGAGTTGTAGTTGGAGTTGCCGATCGGCTCCGTCATGTTGATTTCGCCGAACCCCAGGATCGGCCGGAGGAACACATCCGGCAGCGCGCCCGGATTCGCGGCGGTCGGGGTGACCGTCAGATCGCGGTTCTGCGGCAGGAACCGGGCGCCGGCCGGGACCATGTTGTAGTTCTTCTGCACCGGAAGGAAGTGTGTCTGATCGCCGACATACGCGGCGTCGAGGACCGTGTGCCACCCGAGCTCCCGCTGAAGACCGACGGTATAGCGGTACGTCGCGGGACGTTTGTCCTCCTTCGGCGTCCCCGCCACGTTGACCGGGGTCGTCGTACTGGTGCCGGTGAGGAACTGATTGAAGTCGGTGAACCGCACGACGCGGTCGAACCGGTACGCCGGACCGCCGGTGACGTAGAATCCGCCGGAGCCTTCGTGGAACTCGCCGGCGGCCGCGCGAATGACGGTGCGCGTATTCGCGGCCCAGGCGAGCCCGAAGCGTGGATCGAACTGCACGCCTGGCGGATTGAAGAAGCCGCGGCCACCGTCGACGTAATTGCCGTTCTCCTGAATGACGACGCCGTTGATCTGACACGGTGTCGTCGGGGTGATGACGCCGCAGCTGTATCCGCTGCCCGGGACCATCTGGCCGATGTAGGTGACCGGCCAGATTTCGCCGGTCAACGGGTTCACGGCGCGCCGGCCCGCCGGCGTCGTGATCGGCCGGAACAAGACCGGCGCATTCCCTCCCCATTTCGGATCGAACGAGTCGAAGCTGAAGATCGACGACTCGCCGTTGACGTGCAGCGGGAGGCCCGACCGGTACATCCGCAGGCCGATGTCCAGCGTGACCTGCGGGTGCAGCCTCCACGTATCCTGGACGAACCACGCGTAGGTGTTCTGCTGGCGGTCGTCGCCGGGGCGGCCCATCGACTCGGTGTAGCTGGTCACCTGGCCGAGCAAGGCGTTGGAGAACGCAAAGCCGGTGTTGTTCGGGTTCGCCGCATCGTTGGCGAAGCTGAACTCGCCCCCGAACGTTCCCGATCGCGCCTGCCCGAAGTTCTCGCGCTCCCGCATCGCGCCCGTCTTGAAGGTGTGCGCCCCGCGCGTATGCGTCAGGTTCATATTGACGTTGAAGGCCGTGTCGTGCCCGGTGATGGGCCAGCGCCCGTCATAGGTGATGTTCGGGATCCAGTCGTTGCTCCCGCTGCTCTGGAAGTTCCCCCACATCACTCTGGGGATCAGATTGAGCGGATTGTTGGCGGCCGCGAACTGCGGCATGTTGGCCAGCGCCGGAAAACTCGTCCGCTGAATGGAGGCCAGCGCCACGGCGTCCTCGGGTGGTCCGTCCTCGTGGCTGTTGAACACGCCGGTGTTGATCTCGAGCACGGTGTTCTTGCCCAGGATGCGCGTGTAGTCGATCTTGGCCTGATCGGCCGTGAAATCGTACCGCTGCCGGACGAGACCCCACCGCGCCGACGCGCCGGCCACGTTGTATCCCACGCTCTTGGTGTACCAGGTCTGGCCCTTGAACGAAATGGTGTCTTTGACGCTCGGCCGGTAGTCGAAGCGGAACAGGTGTTGGCGACGCGGATGCGGAATGCTCGGCTCCTGGACGACGAAGTTGTATCCCGCCTCGTTCGTGTTCGGCATCGGGAGCATGTTGAGGAACGCGAGGCCTCGCGGATCGAGACGGCTCAACGGGATTACGTTGCCCGGAAACGGCGCGGTGGTGAGCGGATCGCGAACCTGAATCAACGCCCCGGACGGCGTGCGCGTCTGCGAGAAGTCGCCGCGCCGTTCGAGCGCCGTCGGGACCATCCAGCGTCTGAGAATGTTCGGATCTTTCAGCTGCGTGTCGTCGAGGGAGTAAAAAAACAGGAGCTTCTTGTTCATCCCCGGCACCGGTCCGCCCAGGTTGCCGCCCAGCGTGCTGTAGCGGTATTCAGGCTTCGGAATGCCGGCCAGTTTGTTGAAATAGTTCGTGCTGTTGAACCGCGTGTCGCGCTGGTAGGTATACGCGGTGCCGTGGTACTCGGTGCCGCCGTGCTTGGTGATGAAGTTCACCTGCGCGCCGCCCTTCAGGCCGTACTCGGCCGCATACGCGCTCATCTGCACGTTCACTTCCGCGATGGCGTCGAGGTTCGTGGCGCCGCTGAAGTTGCCGCCGCCGCCGCCCTGCCCGCCGCCGTCACCGCCGTTGATGCCGTCGACGTAGATCGTCTGGCTGCGCGTCGCGCCCTGAATCGCCGGCACCCCGGTGGCGAAGCTGCCGCCGAACGTCTCCTGATCGTTGGCCAGCAGCGAGACACCCGGCAGGATCTTCAGCAGCGAGATCGGATCGCGGCCGCGGATGGACAGGTTCGTGACCTGCTTGAGATCCAGGACCGCCTGCTGGGACGTCTGGGTCGTCGCGAGAAACTGGCCCACCGAGCTCACCGTCACCGCTTCGCTGAATTCTCCAATCTCGAGTCGAAGCGTGCCGACCGCCAGCCGGTTGTTGCCCTGCACGATGGTGGCCTTCACCTCGAGCGGCTTGAATCCAGCCAGCGTGACTCGAATCGTGTAGGGTCCTGGCGTGAGTCCAGGAAAGTTGAAATCGCCGGCTTCGTTGGTGACCGTGCGACGTTCTCCGGCGCTGGTTTCGTGGACCACCATCACATCGGCGCCCGGAATGACCTGGCCCGTGGCATCCACGACCGTCACGGACATCGAACCCGTCACGGTCTGCGCCGACACGTCGCCGGCGAGCAGCAACAACATCGAGACTGCCGAGAACCTGATCTGCCTCATGCCGCCCCCTCTGGCGTCCGCGTCCACGTCGGACACACTGGTTTTCGGGTCTTGATATACCTAACTTTATCGGTAAAGTAAACTGCTTTAGCGTTAAAGGCAGAAATGCGGTATACAACGGCCGGTGATGGGCAGGATGGGCAGGATGGGCAGGACGGGCAGTAAGGGCAGGAAGGGGCAGCAAGCCAGGCATTCAGGCCTGCCGTGGCGCTGGCAGACGAGACCGCTTTCTGTTGCATCGGGATGATCAGCAGCGTTGGGCTGCGTTTGTTTGGGGGTGACAGGATGAACAAGAGCATGCGCGCGTTCGCCGTCCTGATCGCGATGGTGGCCGTCGTCACGTCCAGCGCCGCGCAGCAGCAGCCGCCGCCGCAAGTCGCGTCGATTTCGCAGCGGCCGACCGGATCGAGTCTGGGCACCATTCGCGCCGGCGCCGCGGACAACACCATCTGGTTCGGTTGGCGCGTCGCGATCCCTGCGTCGGCATTCAGGCAGCTCACGTTGTCCGATGCGCTCGCCAAAGCCGACCTGATGAGCGTCGCCGGCGTCGAAGCGTCGAGCAGAGATACGGTCAGCGCGGAAGTTCCCAAGAAACTGGACTATCGACTTCACACCGGCGAGCGAAATGCGGTGAGCTATCGGCTTCGCGAGCTGAACGAGCAGGTGTTCGCGTATCACGTCGACACGCTCGGATCGGACGCGGCGACGCGGCGCAAGGTTTTCGAGCTCGCGGCAGCCATCCGCGCGCCGATCCTCGTCGTCCCCGCGGACACGTCCGCGCTCGAGGAAGTTGACAGGCTGGCTGAGGAGTTCGGAATCAATGTCGCACTCGAGAGCCGAACCGATCCGAGGGCCGCGATGCGCGCGATCGAAGGCCGGAGCAAGCGAGTGGGCATTGGAGCCGACCTGGGCGGATGGATGCAGGCCGGTGTCAAGCCGGTTGACGGACTTGGCGTAGTCAAGGAGCGACTGCTGCTGGTCAACGTGACCGACCGGAGCGCGCTCGGTCCGGGCGGACGCGACGTGCCGCTCGGCAGCGGCGCCGGTGCGCTTGCCGGCTTCTTCCTCGCGGCCTTCCGCGCCGGCGTCAGGCCGTTGGCGATTACGGTGCAGTCAACGGGCGGCACCGACGCCGACATGCAGAAGAACCTCGACGCCTTCGAGCGCGTCATGTGGCCGGCGATGGCCGATCGCGTCAGGCAGGTGATCGGTTCTCCAGCCGGGCAGATACGCGGCCCCGATCGTCTGAAGCCGGAAGAGCGGCGGCAGATCGAGGCGGCCGTTCCTCGGCAGGCGATCGTCACGCCGAAGAAGCCGCGGCGGATGCTCGTCACCGACCTGCAGATGTATTCGGGACACACCACGATTCCACACGGCAACCTGCTGCTCGAATTGATGGCGAAATACACCGGCGCGTTCGAGCCGGTCTTCAGCAATGATCTGAATCTGCTGAAGTATCCGAAGATCAAGGAATTCGACGCCGTCTACCTGAACAACGTCTGCGGGATGGTGCACAACGATCCGGACGTGCGCGACGGGATCCTGCGCTTTGTCCGCGAGGGCGGCGGCATCGGCGGCCACCACGCGGTGACCTTCGCGAACAACAACTGGCCGGAATTTGCCGAGATGATGGGCGGGTGGGCCGGCG